>JAZDJF010000175.1:0-2741 GCA_043804165.1 Nitrospirota bacterium | reverse complement strand
CATTGCCGGAGACGGCCAGGTGACAATGGGCAATACTGTCTTGAAACACAATGCAAAAAAGGTAAGGACAATGTACGACAATAAAATCATTGCGGGCTTTTCAGGCGCAACAGCAGATGCATTCACTTTATTTGAAAGGTTTGAGGCAAAGATAGAATCATACCGGGGCAATATCAAAAGGGCTGCCGTAGAGCTTGCAAAGGACTGGAGGACGGATAAGATTTTACGGAGGCTTGAGGCGCTTTTGATCATTGCTGATAAGGAACATACATTTATAATCTCAGGCACCGGCGATGTTATTGAGCCTGAGGACGGGGTCGCTGCAATCGGTTCAGGAGGACCTTATGCGCAGGCAGCAGCAAAGGGGCTCTTTGAAAATACAAATCTCCCCGCAAGAGAGATAGTTGAAAAATCAATGAAGATTGCATCTAATATATGCATATACACAAATGAGAATCTGACAATAGAGGAACTGTAGAATAGAAATAGGAGTTGCGATGGAAAATCTCACGCCAAGAAAAATAGTAGAAGAGCTTGATAAGTATATCATAGGCCAGCACAGGGCAAAAAAGGCAGTTGCCATTGCCTTAAGAAACAGGTGGCGGAGGCTGCAGCTTTCCCCTGAACTGAAAGACGAGGTGCTTCCCAAAAATATAATCATGATTGGACCGACAGGCGTCGGAAAAACAGAGATTGCAAGACGCCTCGCAAGGCTTGCACATGCGCCGTTTCTAAAGATTGAAGCCACCAAATTTACAGAGGTAGGCTATGTAGGCAGGGACGTTGAATCAATGATCAGAGACCTTACAGAAATCTCGCTTAACATGGTTAAGTCAGAGCATATAGAGAATATCCAGGAGAAAGCAGAATCCCTTGCAGAAGAAAGGCTCCTTGACCTCCTGCTTCCCTCTCTGAGGCAGACGCGGGGCGTAAGCATTGACGATGAGGAAAAAGAAAAGTATAAAGAGACGAGAGAGCGGCTCAGGCAGCAGCTTAAAGAAGGCAAACTTGACAACAGATATGTAGATGTAGAGGTAAGAGAAAAGGCAATGCCATTCGGCGTAATCTCAAACGTAGGGCTTGAAGAGCTTGAGATAAATCTGAAAGAGATGCTCGGAGGGTTAATCCCTGAAAAGGCAAAGAGAAAAAAAGCCAAGGTGCCGGAGGCATTAAGAATGCTTGTGCAGGAAGAGGCAAACAAACTAATTGATATGGACACGGTAACAAAAGAGGCGATTGAGAGGGTCCAGCAGACAGGGATTATCTTCATAGACGAGATTGACAAGGTTGCAAGCAGGGGACATACTCACGGGCCTGACGTGTCAAGGGAAGGCGTTCAGAGAGACCTTCTTCCTGTTGTTGAAGGCACAACCGTAACAACAAAGCACGGCCCTGTAAAAACAGAGCATATCCTGTTTATAGCGGCAGGAGCATTTCATATGTCAAAGCCGTCTGACCTGATACCCGAACTTCAGGGAAGGTTTCCTATCAGGGTTGAGCTTGAGCCTCTTGGAAAAGATGAATTTATAAGAATTCTCACAGAGCCTTATAACGCCCTTACAAAGCAATATACAGCGCTGCTTGCAACAGAAAATGTAGAGATATCTTTCAGGAAAGATGCAGTAGAGGAGATAGCTGGCATTGCGGCAACTGTAAATGAGAAGACAGAAAACATAGGCGCAAGAAGGCTTCATACTGTCCTTGAAAAGCTCCTTGAGGATATATCCTTTGAGGCGCCTGAAAAAAAGAACGGCAAACTTCCGATAGACAGGGAATATGTGAGAACCAAACTCGCTGATATTGCGAAGGATGAGGATTTAAGCAGATATATACTCTGATGCAAGATACATGATACACGATAAAAGATACAGAAAAAATAGTTTATCCTGCATCTTGCATCTTGCATCTTGCATCTTGATAATTATGAAATTCGCTTCCTGCGCTGCTCCAAGATACGGATACTACGAAGATTATCCAAAATACGAAACCCAGCCAAAAGAAAGCCCTAAAGAAACGCCGGCGCCGTTAGAGGCAATATATATAGTTGCCTCATGGTACGGACCTGATTTTCATGGAAAGCTGACATCATCAGGCGAGCCTTACAATATGTATGCAAATACATGCGCGCATAAGGAATATCCTTTCGGTACAAAGTTAAAGGTGACAAACATCGCAAATAACAAAAATATAGAGTGCACTGTGAATGACAGAGGGCCGTTTATTCCGGGAAGGGACTTGGACCTCTCCTACTCCTGTGCTAAAGAGATTGAATTAATAGGCACGGGAACCGGAAAAGTAAGAATTGAACATCTCGGCAGGGACATGCGGTATATAAAATATATAAAGTATTCGCCCTTAGGCGGCAATGGGCCATTTACAATACAGATAGGCTCCTACAAAGACCTGTCAAATGCCACCCGCATGAAGGCATCTCTGGAATTTAAATACAGCAAGGTGTATATAACAGAAGCGGAGATTAGCGGGAGCAAATACTACAGAGTCAGGGTCGGCAAGTTCAATTCAAAAGACGATGCATATACCCTCGCAAAGACCCTCGCAGATGAGGGATATAACACGCTGATTGCACCTTATGAGGAGAGGATATAAAATCCGACATGAAAAAAGGGAAGATATGAGGAGAGACAACCCCTTCGCTCATTCTCGCCCCGACAGATGTCGGGACTCCGAGGCATTTTGTCAAGATTCCCATATTTTATAATGTGACAAAATGAAACCGCTCA
>JAZDJF010000174.1:0-2189 GCA_043804165.1 Nitrospirota bacterium | reverse complement strand
TCTAAAATAATAAAGATTCAGGATTTGAATGCCACTGTTGATGCCTATGGCGCACAACGCAGTGTAAGCCTTCTCCTTATGCCTGATGATGCAAAGATTGGAGACTTTGTCCTGGTGCATGCAGGGTTCGCCATACAGAAGGTAGATGAGGAGGCTGCCGAAGAGGCGCTGAAATATATAAGGCAACTTCTGGATGAAACAGGCGAGCGTTTGTAATCCTAAAGTTTTAATTTGTGATTGACAAAATCAAGTAGATAGGTAAATTTATTTCATTAAATCCTCATCCCCAAACATCTAACGCCTTGTCAATCTCTCCTAAAGTTATTTATGGTCGGGGCGAAAGGATTTGAACCTTCGGCCCCACGGTCCCGAACCGTGTGCGCTACCAGACTGCGCTACGCCCCGATAGAGAATAATAAAAACCTTTCCTCATAAAGTCAAGTGATTGACCGCAGTTTAATAATTCAGTTATATTAAATGAGTTGTTTATATCAGGAGGTTTGCAAAATGCCGATATACGAATATGAGTGCCTAAACTGCGGTGAGATGCATGAGGCGCTCCGTAAATTCAGCGATAAGCCGCTAAGTAAATGCCCGAAATGCGGCGGAACATTGAAAAAGCTTATCTCAAATACATCGTTCATCCTCAAAGGCACAGGCTGGTATAAAACAGATTATGCATCAAAGCCCGCAGAATCTGGAAAAAAGTCTGAAGCAAAGAAAGACGCAGGGACTGAGCCAAAAACAGAACCCAAGATAGATTCAAAAACCAAAACAGATACAAAAACTGAGGCAGCGGCAAAGGCATAGTGGCAGACTTTCATGTCCATATCCCATATCACAAAATAGCAGAACATCTTTCGTTCATCAGGCAGGAAAAACTCAACCTTGAACTCTACATTGAATCAAATGCCCTTGACTTAATAAGCAGAGAAGATATATCACAGCTTAAAAATCAGCTTGATTATAACCCGTCCCTAACAATTCATGCTCCGTTTATGGATTTATCTCCGGGCGCAGTTGATTCAAAGGTCAGGGCAGTAACAATGGAGAGGTTTTTTCATGTTATGAATATTGCCGAGGATTTGAAGGTAAAGGCTGTTGTATTTCACTCAGGATATGAAAAATGGAAATATGCCCTGAACATAGACCTCTGGCTTGAGCAAAGCCTCCTGACATGGAGACCTTTGGTTAAAAAAGCAGAGGAGATTAGCGTTAAGATTGCGATAGAAAACATCTTTGAGGACGACCCTCAAAACCTCAGGCTGCTAATGGAAAAAATGGGGAATGATAGCTTTGGAATTTGCTTTGATTCTGGGCATTTTAACCTTTTTTCTAAAGTATCACTTGAAGATTGGTTAGGGCATCTGAAGCCTTACATTATTGAACTTCACCTGCATGACAACAACAAGACTTCTGACCAGCATCTTCCTGTTGGCGAAGGAACATTTGATTTTGGTAAATTGTTCTCAGCCATGAAAGGCAAAGACCTTATTTACACACTTGAAGCGCACAATCCAGAGGACGCTAAAAAAAGCATAGAGCAATTGAAAAAGTTCTTTAGTGTTTAAGCCTTTTTAATCACCCTCAAATTCGGTCAAAGCAAATACCTTGTATCCCTTTGCCTCAACTTTTTTGCGCCCGCCAACATTATTAGGAAGGTCAACTATAAACGCCATCTCTGATACCGAGCCGCCGATGATGCCGACTTTTATCTTAGCCATTATCGCTCCTTTGTGATGACATGAATTTGCTTAACCCCCAAAATGCATTTAAATGATGTCCCGATACACATCGGGATTGTGAATTTATTTTTCGATACCTTAGCATACCTTTCTCTGATGGTTTCTGGAATATTTCAGTGAATATAACAAATAAAGATATTTTAATAAAATCATCGAGTTAAAGTCCCGATACACATCGGGATTGAGCAATGTCTGCATTATTCGGGTTAGACAAGATAAAAGAAGCATGTAGTTAAAGTCAAGGGTTTATCAGAAAATGGGGGAATAAAACTCTCTGCAACACAGAGATTTTATCTGAGATATTCTTCTATGCCGGTCTGCGCTCTTAATCTCTGATAAATGACTTCAGCTATACTAAATAGGTTTACAGTATCCTCCCTGTTATAAAGTTTTAACAGGTCAAGAGCCTCTGAACTTCCGTTTTGCGCATATCCCCATAATTTC
>JAZDJF010000173.1:0-2573 GCA_043804165.1 Nitrospirota bacterium | reverse complement strand
TTTTTCTCCTTTAAGATTATGATACTATTGCCGAGATACTTTTTTAAAAGGGATTCAAATTAAGGCAAATAAAAAACCGCCTTCAGTATCAGCAAATATATTTAATTATACGAATTATGCCATCATAAAATCCAGAGTCATGCGCAGTCAGTGTATTTATTTGAAGAGCTTAATTGACATTAACATGGAAAACTATTATAGTTAAAACCGCTTTGAAAAAATTATTATACAGGTTAATATTTTGGATTTTACAGATATAATTCGGCAGATAGTCCTCCTTGCTTTTCCTGTCCTCATAGCGGTTACATTTCATGAGCTTGCCCACGGTTATGTTGCGGACAGGCTCGGCGACCCGACTGCAAGGCTTGCAGGAAGGCTTACGATTAACCCGTTAAAACATCTTGATCCGATAGGCACCCTCGTGTTTGTCATTACGCGGATGATTGGATGGGCAAAGCCTGTTCCTGTGAATCCGTATAATCTGAGGAATCCGAAAAAGGATATGATATGGGTATCCCTTGCAGGACCTGCAGCTAATTTGATTATTGCTGTTCTCGCGTCTGTTGTTTTCAGGTTACTGCTGAATCTACCTGTTTCTCCTTTTAGCGATCTGGGACAAAAAATTCTTGACCCTCTTATCCGGATAACCCTGATTACTGTTACGATTAATATTGGGCTTGGGGTTTTTAATCTAATCCCTGTGCCGCCGCTTGATGGAAGCAAGATATTAATGGGACTATTGCCTCACAGGCAGGCGGCTGCTTACAGTAGGATTGAGCCTTACGGTTTTTTTATCCTGCTTGGGCTTATATTCCTGAGAGTTACAGACTACACCATAGTCCCGATAATAATTCTCATAAGATACCTTCTTTTAGGACAATAACAAGTCTGTTAGTGCTTAGCAGGGAGAGACGCTTCCACATTTCTATGTCTTCTCTTTGAATAGCTTGTGACCGGTTGATTTTGCAAACCATACAAGGGAAAGCATTACAGGCACTTCAATCAATGGCCCTATGACTGTGGCAAGGGCAACTGTTGGATTGAATGCCGTAATAGCTATTGCGATTGCTATCTCAAAATCCCTTCCTGTTGCGTTAAAACCTACAGCTACCGAATCCCTGTAGTTCAGCCCTGATTTCCATGCTGTCAGATATACGACAATAAACATTATCCAGAAGAAAAGCGTCATCGGAATTGCCAACTGCACGATAAACATAGGTTTTTCGAGGATTAAATCGCCTTTCAGGGCAAACATTACTACAAGCGTAAACAGAAGACCTATGATTGACATCGTATCAAGATAGAATTTCAGCTTATGAAACCACTTCTCACCGAATCTCTTTACCCCTAAGAATCTTGTAAGCATTCCTGCTATAAGAGGAATGCCCAGATACAAAAGCACGCTTTCTCCGACAACCCATACATCAAACTGAATATCTCCTAAAAGCAGCTTTGCATAAACAGGAATCAATATCATCTGAATTATGGAATTCAGCGCAACCAGTATTATTGCCAGCGGCCCATTTCCGGCTGAAAGGTAGGTGAAAACAATTACCATCGCAATACATGGCGCGAGTCCGTAAAGCACAAGACCTGTGTATAAATCCTGTTCACCGCTCAGGAATATTTTTGCGAGCAGGAGCATAAAAAACGGGGCGACGGCATAGTTAAAGAAAGCCACGATAAGAAGTTGTTTCGGCGAGCGAGTTGCTTTTCCGAGATCCTCAAACTTTATATTTGCCATAGCCGGGTACATCATCATGAAGAGACCGACTACAACCCCAAGCGCAAGCGTATTTGAAATGCTGAATTCATAAGTTCCGTAAAATATGGATTTGATGGCATCGATAGGCGGCGTAAGTTCAAAGTTTGAAATCCCGTACCACTTACCGACGGCAATGCCGATAATCATACTTGCGATAACAAATACCGGCAGAAGCCTGAAGTTATGAAGTTTTTCAAGCAATCCTCTGAGCATCTCTTGCCCCCGCAATAAATTTAATTATCCCCTCTTTTATCGCATCGCTTGTTTTTCTGAATTCATTTATGATTTTCTCCTCCGAACCGATTGTCCTCACAGGGTCAGCTATCGGCCAGTGGATGCACCATTGACGCGAAAAGCCCTGCGCTAAACACTTCAAGTACACCTTTCCCGTAATGCCTTGCAAAACCTTCAGCCATCTGGCTTCTGCATGAATTCGCAGTGCACAGAAACATTATTTTAAGCATTCGCACCTCTCACCCTAATAATCTTATTTTTAAGATTGATGCAATCTGTTTTTGTATTTTTGCTCTTCAGAAACCTTTCAAGTCGTTTTTTATCCTCTGCAGCGCCAGCATTAGATGTTCTTTCAAGCACAGACAGGATTAAAGACCTTTTGAACATGTCAGCATCATCAAGCTTGTAATGAATCCACCTTCCGTGTTTTCGGTCCTTTATAAGACATGCTTGTTTTAACACTCCGAGATGAAAAGAGACCTTTGGCTGAATCATGTTCAGAGCTGCGACAATATCGCAAACGCACATCTCTCCATCTTCAAGCAGCTTTAATATCCGCAGCCTTGTCTCATCA
>JAZDJF010000172.1:0-6565 GCA_043804165.1 Nitrospirota bacterium | reverse complement strand
CAAGTAATTTCTAATCGTCTTAATTATGCCTCCTTCATCCCTACTCTTAATCCTGCGGCATATAGTATCATACTAAGTGGACTTTTTGAAGGATATTGAATGAAATGGAAAAATCTAAAAGGATAAAACGAATAGCATATATTTCCACAGGCGTACTGCTCATAGGGATAATTATCTTTGTTTCCCGCGGCCCGCACATATCAAATGCATTAAAGAAAATAATACTGCCTGAACTTGAGAACATGACAGGCCGCAAGGTAATAGCCCAGTCAATATATCTTAATTTATTTCCGTTATTCATTGAGGCAAAGGGTGTGAAGTTGTTTGATGATGAGGGCAACAGGGTTTTGACTGTTGACAGGATAAAGGGATATCTGAAGCTGTCCGCAATACGGAGAAAAAAAATAGCCCTGAAAAGAATAGTGATAAAAGAGCCTGAGTTATGGACCGACAGGGAACAGGCGGATGACATCATCAAGAGGGTTAAAGGGTATTTGATTAAGGAAGACCCCAAGAAGATGAAAGTCGCAGTGGATGTGATAGAAGTGCGTGATGGAGGATTTGGCTTTTATGATCCTGCATATGGCGCTGTTTTAAGAGGCAAAGGATTGAGCGGTGAGATTCTGTTAGGTGAAACCACGCGAATGAAAGCTAACATAAAAGAATTTATCTCCAATATTCAGGGTTTCCCTGAATTGAAAGTTGGCGCAGATGCTGTATTATTTTTCAGGAAAGACGGAATTGATATAAAGAACGTCACTCTCAGGGCTTATGATTCAGAACTGAAGGCAGGCGGTTTTTATTCGGCTGAAGGAAAAGGCGATATAAAGACAGCTATTGAACTTTCTGCTGATTCTGTAAAAAAAGTTTTCGGGCTGAAAAAGAGCGGCAAGGGAAAAATATTTGCAAAGGGCGATATAAAATTTGGAGAAGGCGCTCCTTTTGTGGATATCAGAGTCAGCGGCAATTTTTACCTTCAGTCTTTGATGGAGCTTCTCAAAGTAAAAGAGAGAGTTGAAGGATGGGTGGATTTTGACGGAAAGATAAGCGGGGCGGGTTCAAAGATTACAGGCAGAGCAGATGCGACGTTAAAAAAGGGAAATCTTTTCGATGTTGCTGTGGACAGCCTCAAGTGCAATATAGTTTACAGCAACGGAGTCATGAGTTTTAAAAACGGTAAGGCAGCGCTTTACAATGGCAGGGCAGATGCAGAGGCGACTTTAAAACTTCCGAAAGTTGACCATTATTCAGTGAGGGTGAATTTTACGGATGTTGACGGTCAGCCGGCATTTAAGCTTATCGGTATGGATATAGAGGCTCTGAAGGGCAAGGTAAAAGGAGAGCTTTTTTCTTCTGACAGCGAATTTAATCCGTCCGGATGGTTTAGTTACAACAGCGAGCAGACTGGTAGTGATTTAATAGGGAGAGTAAAGAGAATAAAAGGGGAATTTAAGGTGCTGGGTGATATGCTTTCCCTTTCTAATACAGAAGTCAGAACTGATAAGTCATCGCTGGATATAAACGGCACAGTTGCTATATCTGCTTCAGCGCTCAACCTTAAAGGCAGACTTATAACTCATGACATCGCAGACCTCACGTCTCCTTATTTTGACCTTCTGAAAGGCACAGGCGAGTTTACAGGCACAATAACCGGAAAATTCGATGACCCGCTCATAGACGGTGCAGTGAGGATGACGTCAGCATCCTTAAAAGGTTACGGTTTTGATAATGTTTCAGGCGAGCTTTCTTACAGAAAAAACCTTCTTGAGATAAAGGGTTTGTCAGTTAAAGCAAAAGATGAGGAGCACACAGCAAGAGGATATGTAAAATTTAATGCTGCGAAGAAGATTTTCGATTTGAAACAGCCTGATTACAATCTTGCAGTATCATTAAGAGGCGCTGATATTGAAAGACTGGTGACAGCTTTGCATAAGAAACTGCCATTGAAGGGTAAACTGAATACAGAATTTAATATAACAGGCAATGGCTCCTATCCTGAATATTCAGGCTCTGCGGCTGTAATCAATGCAGAGGCTTATAAATTTTCAGCAGACTCCCTGACAACGGATTTTTCCTACAGGCATAAAGATATCGCAGTAAAAAGGGCTCTTATTAAGAAGGGCGGCTCTGCAATGACTGTTGAGGGAAGGATTTCAGATATGGAGAAGTTTTCTTTCAGTGCATCCGGCGCTAAGCTATTTCTGAAGGATACGGGGCTGAGAAACATTCCTGACGATGCTGTATTGAATATAAATACGGCAGGCTCAGGCACTTTTGATAATCCCTCCATAACTATAAACGGGAAATTATCAGGCGGAACATTTAAAGGCAAACCACTTGGCGCAGGCGCCATAAATGCCTCTATTAAAAATAAAGATATTCTGTTCAGCGCTGCGCTATTCGATGAGAAGGTGACGATGAAAGGGAAAGGATATCTGAGTGATTTACTGCCGTGGAGTGGAGAGATTACCATAACATCAGGCAGATATGACTTTCTTCTGTCACCTTTGCTGAAGGATGTTCCTGATGACTTTGTAGTTAATATGAAGGGAAATGCGGTTATGTCAGGAACCAGAAAAACCTTTTCTGCTTCTGCAGTTTTAAATCAGGTTAATGCGGCTTTTTATGGACACAGCTTTTCCAATGATTCGGATATAAAAATTAGATTTGATAACAGAAAGATGTCGTTTTCTGCATTTACAATGAGGAGCGGGAATGCCTCTTTCAGCATGCGGGGCAGCATGGAAATAGGCAGGGAGTACAATATATCCCTTGAAGGGAGTTCAGCGCTTTCTCCTCTAAAGGGATTTTCAAATAAGATTGGCGTTCTGAGGGGCGATGCTGATTTTGCCCTGACTGTAGGAGGTAAATGGGACAACCCTCGGATAAACGGCAATCTCGATGTGAGCAACGGGCTGTTCGGATTAAAGGATATGCACCAGCGGGTCAGTTCAATAAATGGTCTATTCTATTTTGAAGGGAATAAGATTACTATACGTAAACTCTCCGGCAAGCTTGGAGGCGGAGATATAGATTTATCGGGTGTTGTCTATCTCAGCGGTTTTAATCTTAAGAGGTTTTATCTTGATGCAAGACTTAGCATCATTACAACTTCTATATCCAAAGATTTCTCTGTTAATTTTCACGGCAATGTTCTCTATAAGGGGACTCTTGATGCTCAGAATATTACCGGAGATGTAAGAGTAAACAGGGCAAGGTATAGGGAGAGATTAGAATGGAAAAGCTGGCTTCTTAAGGCAAAGACCGCAGAAAGGCCAAGGGGTGAACTGACAGGAGTAGAAAAAGCAGCATTGAATGTGAAGATATATGGAGCAGAAAATATCATTGTGGACAACAACATAGCGCGTGCGCCGTTGAAAGTGGATATGGTTTTGAGAGGCACAATAGGACAGCCGCTTCTTTTCGGAAGGATTGAGTCCAAAGAAGGGAAGGTCTATTTCAGGAACAATGAATTCAGGATAATGAACGCAAGCGCTGATTTTACTGATCAGAACAGGATAAATCCTGTAATGGAGATTGTTGCACAGACAATAGTGAAAGGGTACAACATCAGGCTGAGCCTTGAAGGACAGATGGAGCGTTTTAACCTCTCTCTTGTTTCTGATCCGCCTCTTGAGGAGACAGATATACTCAGTTTGCTTACTGTAGGGCAGATAGGGAAACAATTGAAAGGCCTTGAGGGAGGAATTGGAGCTGTTGAGGCTGCTTCATTTCTGACAGGCAAGGTTCAGGATGTTTTTGAAGACAGGCTGAGAAACATAACAGGGCTTGACAGGGTTCAGGTAGACCCTTATGTGTCCAAGTCCACAGGCACGGTAGGCCCGAGGCTGACTGTGTCAAAGAGGCTTTTAGGCGATAAACTGTTTGTAACTTATACATCTGTCGTGGGTTCTACCGAGGAACAGGTGCTTAAACTTGAGTATATTCTTGATAAGAATGTCTCACTGATTGGCGTGAGGGATGAAAAAGGCAGTGTTGGCGGAGACATCAAGTTCAGATTTGAATTTAAATAAAAAAGGCTGAATGCAAGATGAAATGCTTATGGCAGATTGATAAACGCAGAAGAATGATAAAAACCATTTTTTTATCATTTCTGATTTTTATTTTCGCGCCATTTCTTGCTCATCCCTCTGTTGCATCTGCTGAGACATCATACGTTGCAGTCAGTAAAATTGATGTTTCGGGACTGCATTCCATGAAGAGCGAAGAACTTCTGGACATTTTAAACATAAAGATTGGTGATGTCTTTAACCCTTCATCTGTCCGCGCCGGGTTAAAATTAGCATTTCTCAAGGGGATATTTGAGGACATATCTGTTGAAGTTAATGATGAAGACAGAACCTTTATCATGGTAAGGGTCAGGGAGAGAGATATAATAAAGAAAATTGTTATTGCCGGAAATCAACGCCTGTCAAAGAAGATAATAAAAAATCATTTCCCATTAAAAGAAGAACAGGCTATGAGATATGACCGTATGGAAGATGCTGTAAAGGAGCTTAAGAATGCATTGTCTGAAAGGGGATTTCCTCATGCAGATATAAAACTCGCTATAGAGAATACCGGCACGCCTTACAGGGTGAATCTTTTACTTACGATAGACGAGGGAATGCCTGAGATAATAAAAAGCATTAAAATTATCGGGTCTGCGGAAGCGAAAGAATTAATTAAAATTGAGGAAGGCGACATCTATGACCAGATTAAATTAAGAAAAGAGATGGAGAGAATCAGGGCACATTATAAGAAAGACAATTTTCTTAAACCTGTTGTTGGCTCCTATACTTTTAGCAATGGCAATCTTGAGATTAACATAGACCCGGGTAAAAAGCTTGAAGTTGTGTTTGAAAACAACTCTGTCCTGAATTCAGAGACTCTTACTAAAGAGACGCCGTTTTTTGAGGCTGAAGACTTCAGGGATGACCTTGTTGAAGAGGCAATATCAAGGATTGTGTCTTTATATCACTCCAAAGGGTTTCCTTTTGTTCAGGTAGCGCCTGTTATAACATCAGACAAGGACACGGTTATTGTCAGGTTTTTTATCTTTGAAGGAAGCGAGGTTATTGTCAATTCTGTAACTTTAGAAGGAATAACCATATCTGAAAAAAATCTGAAAGATGTAATGTTATTAAAAAAAGGTAAGTTGTACAATCCAGACCTTATAGAGTCAGACAAAGCAATATTAATAGAGTTTTACAATGCGCTCGGCTATCTGAACGTGGTGATAGATGATGTCAGGATTGCAGTAAAAAATTCCAGGGCGGACATTATAATAAAAATTAAAGAAGGCACAAAGACCTTGATAGAGGGGATTGAGATAAAGGGGGCAATTTTTATCTCGAAAAAAGAAATAATAAATGCTGTCAGAATAAAAACAGGGGATCCTTACAATGAAGTTGATATATCGGATGCAAGATACAAGATTATTGACCTTTATTCGAGTAACGGTTTTATTGACTCAAAGGTTGATATAAAGCAGCAGGCCGGAGAGAAAGGTGTGAAGATTATTTTTGAGATTGATGAAGGAAAACTAACCTTGTTCGGGAAAACAGTAATAAGCGGCAATGCGGAGACAAAGAATGAGGTAATAAAGAGAGAAATGCTCTATGAAAACGGCGCTCCTTTTAATCCTTCTCTTCTCACGAAGACGCGGCAGAGACTTTACAAACTCGGCTTGTTTACTGATGTGGATGTAGATGCGATAGAAAAAGAAGGCGATGTAAAGAATATTCATGTCAGGGTGAAAGAGGCTAAAGCAGGGGTTGTTGAATTTGGCGTCGGATACGGGGATTATGAGCGGTTCAGGGGGTCATTTGATATAAGCTACAGGAATCTTTTTGGAATGAACAGGCAGATGTCATTCAGGACTGAAATCAGCACGCTTGAGCAGCGTTATATAGTGAATTATACTGAGCCGTGGTTCTCAGGCAAGCGTCTTCCCTTTAAGGTGTTTCTTATCAAAGAAGAAAGGACAGAAAAAACCATAGAGACCCGTGAGACGCGGTATAAACTGAGAAGGCACACTGCGAGCGCAGGCTTTGAGAAGAAATTCAGCGAAAGGGTGAAAGGTGAGATTTTTTATGATTTCTCATTAGTCAAAACTTTTGAGGTGAAGCCTGATGTTATCCTTACGAAAGAAGATGTGGGAACGCTTGCTATTGCAGGGATAAGGCCTGGTATAGTTTACGATATGAGGGACAATCCGTTTGACCCCAGAAAAGGCGTGCTTGCCGGGATATCCATAAAAACCGCATCGGGATACCTTCTGTCAGAAACTGATTTTGTAAAAGCAATAGTCAACGGAAGCGTTTACCAAGAGTTAAACAAATATTTTGTTATTGCGGTTTCTTTAAAAAGCGGGATGTCTCAGGGTTTTGACAAGACAAGAGAGCTTCCGCTTGTAGAGAGATTTTTTCTCGGCGGCAGAACTACTGTCCGCGGATATGAACAGGATACGCTTGGGCCTAAAGGCGTTAACGGCTCTCCGACAGGCGGTAATGTGTTTATCCTGACAAATCTCGAACTAAGAACCGATGTTGCCAAAGGTTTT
>JAZDJF010000171.1:0-2342 GCA_043804165.1 Nitrospirota bacterium | reverse complement strand
CTTTATCTCATCAATAAAGCCGCTTATGATTGAGGAGAAGCCGATGCCTTTGCCTGAAAGCCTTGAGATGATGATGGGTATAATTGATTTGGATATCGGGGTTTTGTTTGCATAGAGAGAGTAGAGTTTCTTTGAGAGCTGCTTTATTGTCATCATCTCAGGCGGGATATAAGTTATTTTTGTCAGCTTATGGAAAATCCTCTGGCTCTCTCTTATTTTCCACGGGGTAGGGGAGAGGCAGAGGATTCCGGAATAATCACTGCCCTTTGTTTTTGAAATTGCTGTTTTCAGCCCCGTGAGAGATTTATCTCTAAACGGGGTAAAGCCTCTTCTGCTGAAAGAGACATAAAAGACCTTCACATGTTTTGTCATGATTTCGCCTGAAAATAATGCTTATCAGGCATATGCGCCTCAAAACCTTTACAACGCAGCGGGATTTTCTTATATGGCTTCTTTAAATCCATTGAGATTCAAATATGAATACTTCATTATTATCATAGATGTCTTACTAAGGTGCTGCCGTAAAGCTTTTTCAACACACATGCCTGCCATAGATAAGCCATATCTAAACAGCGCAAATCATGACTCACAAGAGGCGATATATTACGTTCTGTATTCTGCGTTGACCCTGACGTATTCCTCTGTCAGGTCACAGGTAAGCACCTTTGCAGATGCAGCGCCTTTGTTCAGGTTTATCAGTATGCTGACCTCGCTGTTGTTTTTCAGATAATTGTTTGCCTCTGCGTCTTTTCCTGTGCCTGTGCCTTTATTCACCACCTTGATATTTCCTAAATGAATGGCTACGTTTTCCTCATTGAGTTTTATGCCTGAGTATCCGAGCGCAGCCATAATCCGTCCCCAGTTTGAATCATTTCCGTAAACCGCTGTTTTTACGAGATTGGAATTTGCAACAGCAAATGCAGCCTTTTCCGCCTCTTTCTCATCACCTGCGCCTTTAACCTCTATCGTGATTAATTTTGTGGCTCCTTCTCCGTCTTTAACGATAAGCCTTGAAAGTTCGTATGTAATATCATCAAGGGCATTTTTAAAGATTTTATAGGATGTCGAATCTTCTCTGATTTCAGAATTGCCCATCATTCCGTTTGCCATTATCAGCGCCGTGTCATTTGTGGACATATCGCCGTCTATTGTTATTCTGTTAAATGATTCCCTCACAGAATCCTTTAGAGCCTTGCTTAGCGTTCTTTTTTCTACTGCTATATCCGTTAATATGAAGCAGAGCATTGTTGCCATATTCGGCGCTATCATGCCTGCGCCCTTGCAGATGCCTGCAATGGTTCCGGTCCTGTTTCTAATTTTTACTTTTTTGGATATGACTTTCGGAAATGTGTCCGTTGTCATTATTGCAGATGCAGCGTCCCGAAGGCTTGCTCTGCCAAGATTAGCTGTGAGTGCGGGAATTACCGCTTTTATCTTTTCCATGGGCATCGGCGTTCCGATGACTCCTGTTGAGCAGACATAGACAAGGGAAGGATTTATCTTCAGGCTTTTTGCTGTGAGCGATGCTGTCTCAGCGGCATCCTTCATCCCTTTTTTGCCTGTGCATGCATTTGCATTTCCGCTGTTTACAATTATTGCCTGTCCCCTTCCTGATGTGATTTTTTTCATGGTAAGCTTCACAGGCGCTGCCTTTACCCTGTTTGTTGTAAAGGCGCCTGCAATGTTTGCCTCTGTCTCAGAATAGATTAGTGTGATGTCCTTTCTGCCCGGCTTTTTGATTGCGGCTTCTCCAACAGAGAACAGGAAACCTTCGGGGATGTATGTTTTGTCTTTATTTTTCAGCATTGCACCTATTTTATCATATTTATAATGCATTAAAGATATTTCATTTCCATAAGTATGTTTTTTGTAATCATGATTGTGTAAGATAATATCTGATGAGAGAAAATTTGGGATGGATAAAAATGTTTTCCGTGATTAAGGATAAAATCACCACCGGGTTCTCCGTATTCTGGGAGTCGGTTAAATCGTATATTAAAAACGATAATTCTTCTGCGGCTGCCTCGCTTGCTTATTACTCGCTTTTTGCTTTGATTCCGCTGCTGCTTTTGCTGTTTTTTGCTCTCAGTTTTTTTATAACATCCTCAAAGGCTATTATGCAGAGGATTACCATACTCATCAGCCAGTTTATCCCTTATTACAGTGACACCATACTTAATGAGGTTTACACGCTGGCAAGGCATAAAGGGATATGGGGAGTTGTGAGCATAGGAGTGCTTCTCTGGGCATCGATGCCATTAATGGGGACGCTGAGAACTGCCTTTTATAATATCTTCAAGGTAGAGAAGAGACCTCCTTTTCTGAAAACGAAACTTTTGGAC
>JAZDJF010000170.1:0-2854 GCA_043804165.1 Nitrospirota bacterium | reverse complement strand
CAGCAGCAACTGCAGTTATTAAGAAACGCTTTCTCTCCTCTGCTGATTTTTTCAGTCTTGAAAGAGTTTCGCTTGCATCTGTTCCGGATGTTGCTTTCTTTACAATCTTTTTCTTTATCGGCTTTGGCATTAATCCCTCCTGAGAGCCTTTTCAACAAGAGACCTGGAATTCTCAAAAACAGATTCTATACGGTTTTCGTCTATCCCTGCAGAAAGCAGTATCTTTTTCGCAGTCTCATAGGTTATTAAATCAGCAGGGCTGTGAGCGTCTGTATTTATTACAAGGTGAACGCCGAATTTTATTGCCTCTTTTGCAACATGCCCGTTTGAAATCGAATGCCCTTTCCTTGATGTAATCTCAAGAGCGACACCTTTCTCTTTTGCAAGGAGCAGGTCTTCTGTTGAGATAATGCCGGGATGCGAAACTATGTCAGCGCCTGCCTCTATTGCAGCCCTGTTTGTCCCTTCTGCAACAGGCTCGGCTATTGTCTCTCCGTGAACAATAACTATCCTTGCGCCAAGCTGCCTTGCCTCTTTAACCATGGAAGGAATCAGCGCAGGCGGAACATGTGTAATTTCAGCGCCGGGGATTGCTATGATTGAGACAAAATCTTTTAAAGCTTTAAGCGCCTTTACAACTCTTGGTATCACAATATCAATATTTGACTGGTCAACATGGTCTGTAATGGCAATAGCCTTGTAACCTATTACCGATGCCCTTTGTATCAATTCAGCAGGCAATAGCTCTCCGTCGCTGAATAAACTGTGTGTATGCAAATCAATCATAACTGAGACAATATGATACTATACCATAGCTGCCCGCGCAAGAGTAATAACAATAACCTCTTTTGCGCCGGCGCTCATTAATGTCTTTGAGCACTCTCTTGCTGTTGCGCCAGTTGTCATTACATCATCAACAAGAAGCAGTCTCATGTTGTTTATTTTTCCGCTGGTTTTAAATGCACCTTTGAGATTTTTCATCCTCTCCTTCGCGCTTAAGCCTACCTGCGGAAGAGTGTCCTTTCTTTTTAAGAGCATGTCCATATAAAGAGGCATCTTTACTTTCTTTGAGATTACCCTTGCCATGAGAAGCGACTGGTTAAACCCCCTTTCTCTGAGAGCGTGTTTGCTGAGAGGAACAGGGATTATGCCGTCGCATTCAGGCATTTCAAGAGTCAGAAGCAATTGCCCAAGAGGATTGGCAAATCTTTTCAGACCTGAAAATTTCATCAGATTAATTGCCTCTGCCAGCGCATCGGAGTAAATGCCATAATTTAAGACCATGGAAAATGAAGGCGAATGTATGAGGCATTCCTTGCAGACAGTGGAATACACCGACACCAGAGGAGCAGCGCATATCCTGCATGAAGGCCCGGAATAACGCTTAATCCCGAGCCAGCAATTTGTGCATATCGGTGAATGCTGAAAACTGTCAGAGCGGTTACTGCACAAAGGGCATATTGAAGGGTAGATTGAGTTCAGTAGCTGTGAGGCTACAGCATATCCTCTGTTCTTAAGAGTGTCCCGCACTTGCCGCACCTCGGGTTTAATGAAAGTTTTTTGCCAGCCACTTTATTCTTAACACTGCAATCCAAGCAGGTTATTATCAGGTATTCAGGCAGTTGGGATGCGCTGAAACTTTCCTGTGACGGGTAAATTGTCTTTTTGATCTTAACATCAGAATATTTCTCCGCGCATAATGAGTTCATCCCTTTTCTGTCCTGAAGAGATGATCCGGACTTTAACATTAAGCATGCGCTCTATCTCTTTGATGTACGCCTGCGCTGCTGATGGAAGTTTTTCAAAACTCTTTGCTCCGCCTGTATTTTCCTTCCAGCCGCTAACCTCTTCATAAATAGGCTCGCACTTTTCCAATATGTTCAGTTCCTTCGGGAATTCTTCATAAAGCTTTCCTTCACACCTGTAAGCAGTGCATATCTTAATCTTCTTAAGACCGTCAAGTATATCAGGCTTTGTAAGCACAACCCCACTGAACCCGTTTATCCTTACAGCATAACGCAGCGCCACCATGTCAAGCCAGCCGCATCTCCTCGGCCTTCCCGTAGTAGCTCCGTACTCTCCGCCCTTTTCCCTTATCTTTTCTCCGAGGGAGTCTTTTATTTCTGTGGGGAAGGGCCCTTCACCCACCCTCGTAGTGTAAGCCTTAACAACACCGATAACGCTGGAAATCTTTGTGGGGCTGACGCCAAGCCCTGTGCATGCTCCTCCTGCAGCAGAGCTTGAGGATGTGACATACGGGTATGTGCCATGGTCAACGTCAAGGAGTGTGCCCTGCGCGCCTTCAAAGAGTAGGTTTTTATTTTCATCAATCATCCTGTTCACGATTACATCCGTGTCAGCAATACAGCCTGAAAGCCTCTCTGCGTATCTCATGTATTCGCTGTATATATCATCAACATCAAACGCAGGGGCATTATAGAGAACCTTAAGGAGATGGTTGATGCCGGCAAGATTGTTTTTAAGTTTTTCCTTGAATATCTCAGGATAAAGCAGTTCGCCTGCCCTTATTCCTGTCCTTGCTGTCTTATCAACATAGGCAGGGCCTATTCCTTTGCCTGTTGTCCCGATTTTTTTTGAGCCCTTAAGCCTTTCCTGCTCTCTCTCAATTGCAGCATGATAAGGCATTATCAGATGGGCGCTTCTGCTTAAGAAAAGATTTTTCCCTACGTCAATTCCGCGTTTTATCAGTCCATCCATTTCTTCAATCAGGGACTTCGGCTCAACAACCACTCCGTTGCCGATTATGCAGGTCTTCCCCTTATGAAGAATTCCGGAGGGGATGATATGAAGAACAAATTTTTCATTGTTTATTACAACGGTGTGGCCTGCATTG
>JAZDJF010000169.1:0-2402 GCA_043804165.1 Nitrospirota bacterium | reverse complement strand
TAAGGTTTTGCATCCTGTCAGCCTCAAGCTCTATTGATATGTCTATCCTGTCTGATGCAAGCGTCTGATAGTACATCGTGTAATCCTTGGTTGTGAATGCGTTGTCAACTCCGCCTTTTCTCTTCACCATCTTTGAAAATGCCTTAGAGCTGTATTTCGGAGTGCCTTTGAACATCATATGCTCAAGCAGATGGCTTATGCCGCTTTTTCCCGCAGGCTCATCCTTTGAGCCGACCCGATACCATATCTGGAATGTTGCCAGCGGTGCCTTATGGTCTTCAATGACAAGAACCTTTAGCCCGTTGTCAAGTTTGTACTCATTTACCCCCGCGCTGAGGGATAGGGGGAGAAGGAGAATTAAAATTATCAGCAATACAAATTTTTTCATCATGTTAATATAGCATATTCTTTTTCAGTCTTTTGCCACGCAATGCCTTTGCAAGAGAATTATAGCTCATTGTATTCAGCACATCTTTTTTCTCAATCCATCCCCTTCGTGCTATTGATACGCCGTAGTGCATGTAGTCAAACTGGCTTGTGAGGTGTGCATCTGTGCTTATGACAAACTTAATCCCAAGTTCCTTCGCCTTCTTTGCGTGGATATCATTGAGGTCAAGTCTCAGCGGGTATGCATTTATCTCAAGAGCGGTTCCTGTCTCTTTTGCAATTTTAAGAATATAATCCATATCTACCTCATAAGGGTCTCTCTCTCCAATAAGCCTTCCTGTTGGATGCGCAATCACAGATACATAAGGATTTTTCATTGCCGAGACAAGCCTTTTTGTCATCTGCTCTTTGCTCTGTCTGAACCCCGAATGTATGGATGCAACGACAATATCCATCTTTGCAAGGACTTCATCAGAAAAATCCATCCTGCAGTCGCTTCTTATATCAACCTCAATCCCCATCAGGAGTTTAAAACCGCGGAGTTTTTTATTTAAAGCATCTATTGTTTTTTTCTCTTCCATTAGCCTTTCCTCATTCAGCCCCCTTGCAATGCCGAGCCCTTTTGAATGGTCTGTAATCGCTATATACTCATATCCTTTTTCTTTTGCTGCGATGATAAGTTCTCCAACAGTATGGCTGCCGTCGCTCTGATTTGTATGGACATGAAGATCTCCTCTTATGTCTTTCAGTTCAATTAGTTTCGGAAGGGCATTATTCAGGGCAGCCTCAATCTCTCCCCTGTCTTCCCTCATTTCAGGCGGGACGTATTGAAGCCTGAGTATGTTGTAGATGTCTTCCTCGTTTTTGCCTCCGAGTTTTTTGTTGTCCTTTTCCCTGAATATGCCGTATTCATTTATCTTAAGTCCCTTCTTTACAGCCATCTCCCTTAAACGTATATTGTGCTCTTTGCTGCCTGTAAAATAGGCGAGCGCTGCTCCGAAAGATTCTTCTTCAACTACCCGCAGGTCAACCTGAATTCCCTCACCGGTCATAATACTTGACTTTGTCAGCCCCTGCATCAGCACTTCTTTTACATCAGGAAGGTGTACAAATGTTTTCATGACATCATGCGGACTGGATGAGGTTATTAGAATATCAATATCCCTTACAGTGTCTTTCATCCTCCGCAGGCTTCCTGCAATGCTTATTTTTTTAACAGGCGCATTTTTCCTCAGGTATTCCACAATATCAGAGGCAATTGGCAGCACCCTGCCCAACGGCTGTCTTTCTTTGCCTCTCCTGAGCATCTCAATCCCTCTGATTATATTTTCCTCTGTCTTTTCCTTTATTCCCGGAAGCCCGGCAAGCTTATGCTCTCCGGCGAGTTTCTCAAGATCGTCAATGTTTTTTATTTTCAGTCTTTCGTGAAGGAGTTTTGCTGTTTTTGGCCCGAGGCTTGGCACAGAAAGGAGCTCAGCAAGACCTTCGGGAACCTCTTTTTTCAGGTCTTCGTAACTTGTGACTTTTCCTGTTTTTAAGTATTCCTCAATCTTGTCAGCGAGGTCTTTTCCTATGCCGGGTATTTCAAGGAGTTCTTCTCTGCTCAGGTCTGCAATGTTTTTAGAATGTCCCTCGATGTTCTGCGCAGCCCTCTGGTATGCCCTGATGCGAAACGGGTTTTCGCCTTTTATCTCAAGCAGGTCGGCAATCTCATTGAAGATAGAGGCTATTTCCTGATTCTTCATGAGTAAAGTATAGCAGAAGAAAAATCCTGTGTATTCAAGCAAAGCAGGATATAATATCTTCGCTCATTCTCGGGCTATCGCCCTCCGAGGTATTTTGCCTCATGATTATTCAGCAATTTACTGTAGGAATATCGGCAAAATAAAACCGCTCAAATACTATATCCTGTTTTGCTTGTGAGAAGCGTAGAATGAATGGTGCCGAAGGCGGGATTTGAACCCGCACAGCCTTTCGACCACTAGACCCTGAACCTAGCGCGTCTGCCAGTTTCG
>JAZDJF010000168.1:0-2835 GCA_043804165.1 Nitrospirota bacterium | reverse complement strand
CTTAATAATCTCTTCTTCACCTGTTTTTGAAACACCCCTTACAGCCTTCTCTGCAACCCTGAGCCCCTTATTAATCCTCTCTCTTATGTCTTCTATCAATTCATAGAGCAGGAATGCAGGGCATGTAAGCTCATATTTCTTAGGAGGTTTTTGCTGAAGGACAACGAGCAGGTCTCCTGATATCTTTTCAGGTTCTATAAAATTAAGGAGTTCCTCAAATATGGACGGCGGCATATAGAACTCAAGGTGAGGAATCTGCGATGCTAAAAACAGGAAGTCCTCAAGCGCCTCTGTAGGTGTCCTGCCAAAGCTCTCGCGAACCTCCGGATTTACAAAAAGGCTTGTATCTAAAACTACAGCGCTCTTTTTAAATTTTGCCTGCCCCATGAAGTTTGAACGTATATGTATTCCAGTTATTGCAGCTCGGGCACCTGCCGGACCAGTCCTGTGACGAGTAGCCGCAGGCTGAACACCAGTAAGGAAACCGGAATGCTATTTTCATGTCCACAGCTTTTTTGAATTCCACCGCTGCCTTGTCGCATTGATTTCGCCTGAGATAAAGGTCACCCATTATCTGGTAAAGTTCAGGGGATGCCATCCCGCTTGCATCAACGTAAGAAAATGTTTCAAATGCATCGTCTATCATCTCAAGCCTGTAGTAGAGTTTGCCAAGCAGAAATCTCAGCGCATGGTTCTGCGGGTTCTTTGACAGGCTGTTGCCATAAAGCCTTATGAGCCTTGAAGGTTCTCCAATGCTTATAAGCAAATCTTCAAGCCTTGCAAGTATTATCAGGGATGATGTCTGATCATAACTCTTTTCAAGAAAGTTAACGGCATCTTCTGACTCGCCTTCCCTGAGCATTACCTCGGCAAGTCCGATATATGCAGGCACAAAATCTACATCCAGCCTGAAAAGTGTCTTGAACAGTTTCTTTGCCTTTTCAATATCTCCGCGTTCAAGACTGTAGCGGCCGTATTCATACTTATACCCAAGGAGGTTCATCTGTTCTCTCTGACGGTCCTTTTCTGTATGCTCATGTTTCAGTATCGTCCTCTGCACCTCAACAAGCTCGTCCCATTTTTCATCCCTTTCAAGGATAGCCCTCTTTTTATAGAGAGCACTGAGGTTATCAGTATCTATGTCAAGGATTTTCTCTATGTAGCTCAGCGCCTCAGCCCATCTGCCTGTTTTTTCCATCAGTGTTTCAAGCGAGAACAGCACCTCGGGGTTCTGCTGACTGGAAGCAAATGCCTTGTTATAGAAGTTCATTGCCTTCTGATAGTCTTCTTCCGAAGATGCGATGTCGCCGAGCCTGAGCAGGGCATCAAGATGTTTCGGCTCTTCTGCAAGGATGCTTTCAAGTGATTCCTTTGCCTCATCCTCATTATGAGCAAGAAGCGCATTCAGCGCCTTTGAATACATCTCCTGAACCCTTGCCTCTTTTTTCTGCCTGCGCTGATACTGAAGGTTATCTATAAAGCGTTTTGTGTCTCTTATAGTAAAAACAACGAGCATCGCAAGCGCTCCTGCGACACATGAAAAGAGTATCAGGGCTATCTTGGGAGTCTCATATGCGTCGCCAAAAGGTATTTTGATTGTTGTTATTTCCTGATTGACATATGCAAAGCCCCCAAGCCCGGCAAGAAAAAGAATGAATATAAATATTGCTATTTTCCCCATCGTCAGTTATAACCCTTTCCTTCTACATGTCTACGACCCATAGGGTATCCTTGGCGCATCAAGCCAGAGTTTTTCAAGCTGATAGTATGCCCTTGTTTCTTCTTCAAACACATGAATAATTATATCTCCGTAGTCCATTAACACCCAGTGGCTGTAATTCAGTCCTTCAATTCCAATAGGACGAATGCTTTTCTTGGAAAAGTTCTCTTCTATTGCCTCAGCAATTGCCCTGACCTGTGTTGTGCTTTCTCCTGAACAGATAATGAAATAATCTGCAATGATGGATAAGCCTTTCAGCTCGAGGACAAGCACATCCACGGCTTTCTTATCCATTGCTATCTTCGCTGCTGCAAGGGCTTTGGCTTTACTTTTTATTAAAGGATTATCCTCCTTTTCAAAATCAAGTTAATAGTTAACTTCTAACTTCTGTAAATCTTATGAGTAATTATATAGGATTCAACTTCTTCTGGCAATAGATATTTTATGCTTTCCCTGCGCTTTATCAGCTTTCTGATGCGGGTTGCTGATATCTCAACAGGCGTGATATGCACCATTATTATATCCTTGCCGCTCTTTAGTTTTGTTTTGTAGGTTTGAAGTTTTGCATCATCAAGTTTTTTGAGGATATTTTTATTTATTTTCAGGTACGGTGAAGAGACAAGGTCTGTGAATCTAAAAGAAGGTTTTGAGACGACTATAAAATCCGCAAGACTGACAAGCCTCTCAGGCTGCCACCAGTTAGGGATGTCAATAAAAGCATCAATGCCGGCTATAAAATAAAGCCTTGCCCCAGGATAAATGCGGCGAAGTCTTTCGAGTGTGTCTACAGAATAAGATTTATCCTTCTTTTTGTATTCAATGTCAGAAACAGCAAAGGAGTGATTTTTAGATGCGGCAAGCTGCACCATCCTGTATCTGTGTTTTGCATCTGCAAGCTCTCTGCCCTTAAGCGGAGGGCTGCCTGACGGCACAAAGATAATCCTGTCAAGACCGAGTTTTTCTTTAACCTCTTCCGCAACAATGAGATGCCCGTAATGAACCGGATTAAATGTCCCGCCGAATATGCCCAGTTTCATTTATGCGTAGTACCCCTGTTCCGGCTTTATGCCGATTGATTCAAGCCATTCTGTTATTGTCTTTTTCATTGCGCCTGC
>JAZDJF010000167.1:0-5121 GCA_043804165.1 Nitrospirota bacterium | reverse complement strand
GGTTATTACTTTTGCGTCAAGCTGCCGCGCAAGCGCTACGAGTTTTGAATCAACCTCCTTTATTTTCGGGAAATCCTCATCAACTATTTTTACAGTCACATTGGACATCTTCTGGAGCTTGTGGAGGACATCAAGCCCTCTTCTGCCTCGTCCCCTTTTAAGAGGGTCAGGAGAATCTGCAATATACTGCAGTTCCTGGAGAATAAACTGCGGTGTTATAAATGTCCCTTCTATAAATCCTGCTTCACATACGTCAGCAATACGGCCGTCTATTATTACACTTGTATCAAGCAGTTTGAGATTTTCTTCAACCCCCTGTCCTTTAAAAAGCCTGAGTATGCCTGATATGGTAAGCCCCTTACCACGCCTGAGCCCTATCAGCAATCCCGTATACCCCAATAATGCATTCAGAAGAAATGCGGTTGTCGCATAATCTGGAACAATTGTTTTCAAAGGGAAGAGCGCCAGGTTTGCAAATAAAAGGCCTACTGACAGGCCAAATATTCCGCCAATCACCACCCCGATTGAAATTTTTTTAAATACGGTTTCTGTAAAAAGGGCAAGCGCTCCGGCTGCCGCACCCCATACAGCGCCGATAACATGGGAATCATATTTACTGCCAAGCAGATAACCTGCCATTAAAAAGACTGCAAATACAGCTATTCTTAAAACAATAAAAATCAATTTACTCACCTCCTTTTTATCTATACATAAATTCAAAAATCAAAAAGGAAAATCTAAAATTGCAATTAAAAATTCAAAACTATTGTTTCCTCAATTTCACACTTTAAATTTTTAATTTTAAATTTCCCCTATGATGCCTTTATTGCCGTGTAAAATTTTTGCCTGCCTCTGTTAATGAAAAGCAACACTGTTGCGCCCGGCTTTATAGTAGAGGCAATCTTATTAAAATCATTGATAGTGGTCACCTTTTTGGCGTCTATTTCCTGGATGACATCTCCTTTCCTGAGTTTAGCCTCATCTGCCGCGCTTCCGGTCTCTACCTTTAAAAGCACCACGCCTTTCTCGTCTCTGTTCAGTCCTAACTGCTGGGCAATCTCCTTTGTCAGTTCTACTACTTCAAGTCCTGCCAGCGCTTCCCCGCGTCTGGCATCCTCGGGAACTGACTCAATCTTTGACTCTCCGGGTTCTTTCGGAGACTCTGTTATTGTTACAGTAAGATTGTATTCTTTCCCTTTTCTGAGTATTTTGATATTTACCTGCACGCCTGCTTTTGTCTGGGCAACTGTATTCCTCAGGCTATCGGCATCCTTTACTTTTTTACCGTTATATTCAAGGACTATGTCGCCGCGCATTATGCCTGCCTTTTCAGCAGGGCTGCCTTTTACAACATCGCCTACAAGCGCTCCATCCAAATCCTTGATTCCGAATTTCTCGGCAAGCTCAGGCGTTAATCTTTGTATTGAGACTCCGAGCCAGCCTCTTGTTTTCTTGCCGTACTTTATAAGGTCTTCCATTACAGACCGCACGAGATTGCTTGGCACTGCAAACCCTATGCCCTGATACCCGCCTGTCTTTGAAAATATTGCTGTATTTATGCCGATAATTTCTCCCTTGATGTTTACAAGAGGGCCGCCGGAATTGCCCGGGTTAATAGCAGCGTCTGTCTGTATGAAGTCTTCGTAGTCTGTGATTCCCACGCTTGCTCTTCCCACTGCGCTTATTATTCCCATTGTTACTGTGTGGCTTAGACCAAATGTATTGCCGATGGCAAGGACGAATTCTCCGACCTGCAGTTTATCTGAGTCTGCCCATGCGGCTGTCGGCAGGTTGCCGGCATTAATCTTTATTACTGCTATGTCTGTTTTCGGGTCAGAGCCGACAATTTTCCCCTTAAAGCTTTTCTTGTCATAAAGTGTCACCTTTATCTCTTCAGCCTGCTCAATAACATGGTTGTTTGTGATTATATAACCGTCGCTTGAGACTATAACGCCTGAGCCCAAGCTCTGCTCTTTCCATTTTTTTGGTGAGCCAAAATCATGAGATGGGCCGAAGAAATTAAAAAACGGGTCGTCAAAAAAAGAGGGCGACTCTCTTTTGACAATCTTTGTTGTTGAGATATTTGCAACGACAGGAGAGACACTGTTTGCTATCTCGGAGAATGCCTTTGATGTCTCTATTATCTGGCTCGGCACTCTCGGGGATGATGTTATCGTGTACCGTGACGGGCTGACAATCCTGCCAAAGATATAAAATGAAATCCCCGCAAGGAGGAATCCTGACAGAAGTACGATTATACCGATTAGTATTTTTTTCCTCATGTTTTTAATTATAATCGCAATAACGAGTTATTGTAAACCCCGTTAGAAAACTCGGAGGGCTTTCTTTCTAACGGGGTAAAGATAATGGGTTATAATCGTCATAGATAAGGTTGACTTGACAGCTTTTATATGGTTAATATTTTCTATGCATTCACATTCAGACTATGTCCCCTTGCACCTCCACACGGAATACAGTCTCTTAGACGGAGCGATTAAAATAAATGAGCTGGTTGCTCTTGCGTCCTCTTACAGGATGCCTGCACTTGCCATAACCGACCACGGAAATCTCTTCGGCGCTGTTGAGTTTTATAAAAAGGTCTCAAAGGCAGGGATTAAACCCATCATTGGCTGTGAAGTTTACATTGCTCCTAAAAGCCGCTTTGACAAGGAGAAGGATGATGTTTCAGAGGCATCTTTCCATCTTATACTCCTTGCAAGAGACAACAATGGGTACAAAAATCTCGTCACGCTTGTGACAAAGGCTTATACAGAAGGCTTTTACTACAAACCGCGCATTGACAGACCGCTCCTTGAACAATACAGCGGCGGACTTATCGGCCTTACATCCTGCCTTAAAGGGGAGGTGCCTTATTATCTTCAGAGAGGGCTTTTGGATAAGGCGAGGGAAATTGCGCTTGAGTATAAACACATACTTGGGCCCGAGAACTTTTACATAGAGATACAGAACAATGATCTGCCGGAGCAGAATAAGCTGAACGAAAAACTCGTTGCCCTTGCAAAAGAGCTTCATATAGGAATTGTTGCCACAAATGACTGCCATTACCTGAAAAAGGAGGATGCAAAGGCCCACGATATATTGCTCTGCATACAGACAGGGAAAACGGTTGCAGACAGCAACAGGCTGAAATTCAATTCCGGGGGTTTTTACTTCAAATCTCCTGATGAGATGAAGACATTTTTTAAAGAGGCTCCGGAGGCTGTTCTAAACAGCAGGGCAATCGCAGAAAGATGCAATGTGGATTTTACAATCGGCAAATCCTTTCTGCCGGCATATAAGATTGAAAGCGGTCGCTCACCTGATTCCTTTCTTGAAGAACTTGCAAGAAAAGGCATGCACGAGAAATTTGGAAGCCAGCCGCCTGATATATATATTGAAAGATTCAAAAAAGAGGTAGAGATAATCAAAAAAATGGGTTACTCTTCTTATTTCCTCATAGTATGGGATTTCATAACTCATGCGAGGGAAAAGGGGATACCTGTCGGACCGGGCAGAGGGTCTGCTGCCGGAAGCCTTGTATCTTACTGCCTTGATATTACTGCATTGGACCCGATCAAATACGGCCTTTTGTTTGAGAGATTCCTTAACCCAGAGAGGATAAGCATGCCTGACATTGATGTTGACTTCTGCAAAGACAGAAGGGGAGAGGTAATCTCGTATGTGTCGGACAAATACGGCAAGGACTATGTTGCCCAGATAATAACATTCGGGACTATGGCTGCGAAGGCAGCGATAAGAGACGTTGGACGTGCGCTTGATATTCCCTATGCTGAGGTTGATAAAATCGCAAAGCTTGTGCCGAATACCCTGAATATTACGATTGATAATTCCCTGCGGACAGAGCCCCAGCTTCAAGAGCTTTATGACAGCAATCCGCGTGTAAAAGAACTGATTGACATAGCAAAGAGGCTTGAGGGGCTGTGCAGGCATGCCTCAACCCATGCGGCAGGAGTGGTTATAGCTCCAAAACCGCTTACAGATTATACGCCGCTGTATAAAAATCCCTCTGACGGCGCTGTGACAACACAGTTTGACATGGGCGCTATTGAAAGCATCGGGCTCCTGAAGTTTGATTTCCTCGGGCTAAAAACCCTGACTGTTATAGAAAAGACGCTGCGCTACATAAAGGATTCAGGAACAGATTTGTCTCTTAGAGATGCGCCTCTGGAGGACACGGCAACGTATAAGCTTCTGAGTTCAGGACAGACAACAGGCATATTCCAGCTTGAGAGTTCAGGCATGAGGGAAATACTTGTTAAGATGCAGCCAAACAGATTTGAAGACCTTATAGCGCTCGTTGCGCTTTACAGGCCGGGCCCCATAGGAAGCGGCATGATAGATGATTTCATCAAGAGAAAAAAAGGAGAGACGGCTGTCAAATATGAACTGCCGCAGTTAAAGGAAATACTTGATGAGACCTATGGCGTAATTCTTTATCAGGAACAGGTAATGCAGATTGCAAACAAACTTGCGAACTTTACCATGGGGCAGGCAGATATACTTAGAAAAGCCATGGGCAAGAAAAAACCTGAGGAGATGGAAAAACTCAAAGAGGCGTTTATTAAAGGAGCAGTTGCAAACAAGATAACAGAGAAAAAGGCTACAAGGCTGTTTGACCTTATGGCTTTATTTGCAGAGTATGGTTTCAATAAATCCCATTCAGCTGCTTATGCATATCTTGCATACCACACCGCATACCTTAAGGCGCATTATCCTGTTGAGTTTATGGCGGCAACATTAAGCGCTGATATGGGTGATACAGACAAAGTAGTTCATCTGATTGCCGAGTGCAGAAATATGTCTATAAAAATGCTTCCTCCTGATATAAATGAGAGTGGGAGGGAATTCAAGGTCATAGGCGCTTCTATCAGATTCGGTCTTGAGGCGGTTAAAGGCGTTGGAGCTTCAGCTATAGAGGTAATCCTTGATTCAAGAGGGAAAACCGCCGGTTTTTCCTCGATAGAGGACTTCATGGAGAAGGTGGATTCAAGAAAGGTAAATAAAAAGGTTATTGAAAACCTTATAAAGGCAGGGGCATTTGATTCTCTTGGATTAACGAGGGCAAGGGCTATGTTATTTGTGCAGGATTCTCTTAACGGT
>JAZDJF010000166.1:0-5431 GCA_043804165.1 Nitrospirota bacterium | reverse complement strand
TGAGGTTGTGATAGAGACGCCAGAGCATAACCTTTCACTTGCGACTATGCCCTTAAAGGCTGTTGAAGATGCGTTGTGGGCATATTATATGAGACTTAATGACCTGAAGAAGGACCAGAGATTCAGGTATGTCCTGATATTTAAGAATGAAGGCGAGGATGCCGGGGCTTCGCTTGAACATACGCATAGTCAGCTTATCGCCCTTCCTATCGTGCCCAAGCTTGTCAAAGAGGAAATCGATGCGGCAGAGCAGTATTTTAATTTTAAGGAGAGATGTATTTTCTGTGATGTCATAAATCAGGAGCTTGAGGACGGCAGGCGTGTGATATATGAAAATAAGGATTATCTCGCCTTGGCGCCTTTTGCGCCGAGGGCGCCGTTTGAGACTTGGATTTTACCTAAAAAACATGACTCGGCATTTTATCCCCCGAACAAAGATTTCTCTATGCTTGCAGATATACTGCAGAGAATACTCAGGCAGATTGACAGTATCCTTGATGTCCCGCCTTATAACTTTATTATCCACACATCACCGTTCTATGATGAGACAAACGAATACTATCACTGGCATATTGAGATAATGCCCAAGCTGACGAAGTTCGCAGGTTTTGAATGGGGGTCAGGCTTTTATATAAACCCCACGCCTCCTGAAGAGGCGGCAAAATTTATGAGAGAAGCTAAGATATAACAATGCAAAATTCAAAGTTCAACAATAATGAGTTTCACCCAATTTCTGTCATGCCGGCTTGTCCGGCATCTTTCTTAAAGAGGGATTCCCGACAAGCGGGAATGACACCTAGTAGCTTTACTTATTGCCCTATTAGTAAATTCTCACGGAGTGAGTGGTGAAGATACTTATTGCAACTCCTGAAGCAGTCCCTTTTGCCAAGACAGGCGGCCTCGCAGACGTCACCGGCGCACTGCTCAAAGAGTACAGGAAAATGAAGGAAGAGGCTTATCTTGTGATGCCTCTGTATGGAAGAGTCAGGGAGAATTTCAAGCTGAGGGATACAGGTTTGAAAATAAGTGTTCCTCTGGGAAACAGGAAATTAAAAGGCAGGATATTCGGTTATGAGAATTCAGCATACTTTATTGAGTGCGATGAGTTCTTTGACAGAGAAGAGCTTTACGGCACACCGCGCGGTGACTATCCCGACAATGCCGCGCGATTTATATTTTTTTCAAGAGGTGTGCTTGAGGCATGCAGGGCATTGGGATTTAGACCTGATATAATTCACTGTAATGACTGGCAGACAGGGCTTATTCCTTTATATCTTAAGACCATATATAGTTCAGATAAATTTTTTGACAGGACTGCTTCCATAATTACAATCCACAATTTGGGCTATCAGGGTTTATTTCCGCAATCCGATATGCCGCTTACGGGATTTGACAGAAATCTGTTTACGCCGGAAGGAATAGAATTTTACGGAAAGATAAATTTTCTGAAGGCAGGACTGATATCAGCAGATTCCATAGCCACGGTGAGCAATAATTATGCGAAAGAGATACTGAGCAAGGAATACGGATTCGGGCTTGACGGCGTTTTGAGGAAGAGGGCATCTGCGCTTACAGGGATTGTAAACGGCATAGACCTCAAAGAGTGGAATCCGGAATCGGATGCCTTTATAAAAAGGAATTACAGCCTTAAGGATATTGATGGCAAAAAAGAGTGCAAGCTTCAGCTTCTGAAAGAATGTTCTATAAAGCCGGATGCTGAAATGCCCCTCATAGGCATGGTGGGCAGGCTGTCCAGCCAGAAAGGGCTTGACCTTATTCTGGAATCTATTGATGAAATCCTTTCTGCAGGTGCAAATCTCATCATCCTCGGCAGGGGTGATGAAATATTTCACAGGAGATTATCATCTGCTTCAGAGAAGTACAAAGGCCGGCTTCACGTGAAGATAGGGTTTGAAGACAGCCTTGCGCATAAGATATATGCAGGCGCTGATATATTTTTAATGCCTTCAAGATATGAACCCTGCGGCATCGGCCAGCTTATCGCTATGAGGTACGGGACAATCCCTGTGGCACGGAGGACAGGGGGGCTTGCTGATACAATCTCGGACTACAGGTCTCTTGAGAGTGAAGGAACCGGGTTTCTATTTTCGGATTATACTGTCGATGCGCTTCAGTGCTGTCTAAAGAGAGCGCTCTGCGTGTATGTCAATAAGGCAAGATGGAAAAAGCTGATCCGCAGCGCAATGAAGATGAATTTTTCATGGCCGGATTCGGCAAAGAGGTATATAGAGCTATATAATAAAGTTGCAAGAATGAAAATGAAAAGGTAATAATGAGGAGTGTCTCTTGTCAGCAATGAAGAACCTTATGCAACAACAAGAAAATCAACTGCAGAAAGTTACTGTCCTTTATGAACTCATCACCGCTGTGACATCCGCAATGGATATTGATGAGATACTGGGGACAGTTACATCCAAAATTACAAGGCTGCTTAGCGCAAGGGGCTGCATTATAAGATTGCTGATGGAGGGCAATATCCTGAGAATAAAATCCTCCTATGGCCTTGCAGAGGATTTAAAAGAGCATATGGACCTCACACTCGGAAGCGGTATAGCCGGACGGGTTGCGAAAGAGGGTGAGCCGATGCTTATTGAGGATATGGTAGCGATGCCTCCTGATATGCAAGCGCCGTTAATCAATGTGAAGTCTGTGATATGTGTGCCGCTTAAAGTTGAAGGCAAGGTGATAGGAACCCTCTGTATCTACGATAAGGTAGGTTCTGAGGGAAATATCCTGCCGTTCTCGTCTGATGACATGAATACAGCAGCTACCTTTGCCTCTATAGCAGCTGTCGCCATAGAGAAGGCAAGGATTTATGAAAGCGAATGCCTCAGCAAGCAGGAAGCTGTTGAAGCAAAAAAGAGGATGGAGATTCTCTTTGACAGCGTTCAGGGAGGAATTATTACAGTCGGAAGGGACTACGAAATAATATCAGCAAACAGGTTTGTTAAAGGATGGACTGACATGGCTGTTGAACAATTGACAGGCAAGAATGCCCTGGATATTTTTCATGCCAAAGAAGGAATCTGCCCTCACTGCGCTGCGAAGGCAACGTTTGAAACAGGGCAGATAAATTCCATTACACAGTTGCGGGGCATGAACTATGCAGAACTGACATCTTATCCGATTAAGGATGATGCTGGAAATGTTGTTGAGTGTGTAGTATTTATAGAGGATATAACTGACAGAATGCTTTATCATGAGGAAATATTAAGCCTGTATAAAGAGGTGGCTCAGACAAAGGAATATCTTGAAAGCCTGATAGAAAATTCCGCTGATGCGATAGTCACTTCTGACCTCGATGGGAATATAACTTCATGGAATTACGGCGCTGAAAGGACATTCGGCTACACAGTGGATGAGACTGCGGGCAAATTCCTGCTGTTTGTCCCGCAGTTTCTTATAGATGCTGAAAAGGAATATATAGAAAAGATTAAAAATGGAGAGACGCTTAAGGATATAGAGACGTTAAGGCAAAGAAAAGACGGCACAATAATTGAGGTCAGCCTGACACTTTCACCCATAAAAGATACCGCAGGAGAGGTTATAGGCATAAGCGGGATAACAAGGGATATTTCGGAGAGAAAGCGCGTTGAAAAAGAACTCATAAGGAGAAATCAGGAACTGTCAAGGCTGTTCTTTATAAGTTCCGCTATGAGGGGCACCCTTAAGCTTGACAGGCTGCTCAGAATGATATTGACTGCGGTGACTATGAGCGACGGACTTGGTTTCAACAGGGCGATTCTTTTTCTTGTTGATGAAAAAAAGGGAACTATAAAGGGCGCTGTGGGTGTCGGGCCTGCAAGTTCTGAGGAAGCATGGAAAATATGGGAGAAGCTTTCTCTGGAGAGAAAGACGCTTCCTGATATTCTGCATGACATAGAAACCGGGCCTCTGAGAAAGGATTCATTCCTTGACAGGTTGAGCATGGGAATAGAGCTTTCACTTAAAGACGAGACAATACTTACCTGTGCTGTTAAGGAGAAAAAGGCTTTTAATGTCCCTGATGTCAAGGAAGAACCGCTGTCTGATGCTGTTCTTATTCAGCAGCTCGGAACCCAGGCATACGCTGTAGTGCCTCTTATCTCAAGGGACAGGGTTATAGGTGTATTATGGGTAGATAACATTTTTACGAAACGTCTGATTACCGATGAGGATATGAAATTTCTTATCGGTTTCTCAAATCAGGTTGCGAGCGCTGTGGAAAACGCAAGGCTTTTTGATCAGGTAGCGCGTGCAGAGGCGGAACTTGAAAATACTTTCAGGTCTATATCTGATATGGTTTATATTACGGATAAGGACTACACGATAAAGAATGTAAACAAGGCAGTTGTTGACAGAATCGGAAAATCTGCAGGAGAGATAATAGGAGAAAGATGTTACAGGATATTCCACGGGAAGGATGAACCGTTTTCTGGATGTCCGCATCACAAAACTGTTCAGACGATGGAGGCATATATAGAAGAAGTTGAAGATTCGTATCTCGGAGGGACATTTTTGACATCGGTGTCTCCTGTGTTTAACACAACGGGAGAGTTTTTGGGGACTGTTCATGTGGTCAGGGATGTTACCGAGTTGAATAATCTGAGAGAAAAATTAATTGCAACAGAGAGGATGGCTGCCCTTGGTGAAGTCGCTGCAAAGGTTGCGCATGAGATTAGAAATCCGCTTGTATCTATCGGAGGTTTTGCAAAAAGACTCGAAAAGAAACTTGACGGGAACCTGAAAGAGTATGCAGGCATTATAGTGAGAGAGGTGGACATGCTTGAAGGCATCCTCCATGAGATACTCGGGTTTGTCAAAGAAGCCAGACTGATGAAAGAAAAGGTTAATGTCGGAGAGCTTGTTGACGGTATGATATTGCTTATGCAGGCAGAGCTAAGGAAAATGGACATTAAGGTTCTAAAGGAAAAAGGAGAGACACCTCAGATTTATGTAGATGCCAACAGGATAAGAGAGGCATTGCTTAATATATTTAATAATTCAGTTCAGGCTCTGGCAATTCACGGCACAATCACCATGAAGACATATACAGCAGGCAGTAATGCAGTCATAGAGATAAGCGATACAGGCCCCGGTATAGAAGAAAAAGACCTGCCTTTTATCTTTAATCCATTCTATACTACAAAGTCATCCGGCACAGGGCTTGGACTTGCAATTACTAAAAGGATTATAGAGGAACATAAAGGTAAGATAGAGGTTGACAGCGCACCCGGCAAGGGGACAACATTCAGGGTGTTTTTACCCAGCGAGGCAGGTGTTAGGTTCTAGGTGTTAGGTTCTAGGTGTTAGGTGTTATGCTAAAACCTGAAACCTGACATCTGATACCTGAAACCTAAAATAAAGGAGGGCATATGAAGAAAATACTGGTAGTAGATGACGACATTCATATCCAGAAACTTTACAAAGA
>JAZDJF010000165.1:0-4436 GCA_043804165.1 Nitrospirota bacterium | reverse complement strand
CTTCATCATCTGGCATTCTCTCTCGGAGAAATCCGTGAATTTAGCCAGTGCGCTGGCGGTGGCTGCTACTGCGGTTGAGTGGATGGCAGTGAATCGGCTCCTGAAATCTATGATGCGGCAAAACAACTTAGCTAAATTGAGAAGCTCTGCTATGCCCAACTCAATAGTCGCAATCCCTGCTTTACGGGCAAAAATTGAGTTTATCGGCGGGGACACGGCATCGAACCAGAAATACTCCTTAGTAGACAAACACTTAAAGGCATCAACCAGCTCGGGCATAAACATTTTCCCGGACTGCTCCGCAATCTTAGCGCAAACCCCATTGGCCTGTCCAAGTACTTCCTGCTGTTTGTTTATTAGCACAGCTATTCGATCAGCCAGATGCAAGATGTGGCTACCAAACGGCACTGATTCTCCTCTAAACTCAGACCCGCATCCATTACTCCATGGGACATGGTGGAATCGCACAAGGTTAGCTACCATAGAAAGCGGCTTAAATGTCTTAAGAAGCAAATAACCCAATTCAGCATGCTGGTGAGGGTTTTCGACTTCAAATTGCAGGGTATCCAGTCTTTCTTTAAGGGAAAAAGCACCGCTATCATGCAATGCCCCTGCCAGCATCAGATTATTTCTTTGCTCTACCGGCAGGTTCAGTTTTGTCCCTATACTGAAGGCAATGTAAGCTACTTGTTTGTGATGATTGACTACTTCTGGACTAACCAGATCCATAGCGTCTGATAAACATACAATCAAATCTAAAAGTGGAATTTGCAGTTCTTTAATCATCTGCGCTGGTCCTTCGTGGCTTTTCGTCAATTTGTGGGGTCAGACACCATAATTGACTCCAATAACCTTTAACCTTCAAGTCCATATCTGACGTCTTGCTGATTCCTGGCAATAGTTTAATTCTTCTCTATCCCTTTAAACCTCTTATCAAAAACTGCTCTTTTTTTAAAGCCGATTGCTTTATTGATAAACATATTTGCCTCTTCAAGCCATTGAAGCCGCGCCCTTAACGGCGTGTCTTTAAATTCTTTAAGCTTTTCTTCGGAAAAAGCATAAATGAAACCAGTGTCTTTTCTCTTATTCTTTTTCATATCCCTTAATTTTTTTCAGAGCCTTAATATCTTCTTTGTCCTGCCGCCTTCCGGAAATCTCTTTCAGCATTATAAGATCCTCTATTGAGGCAACAGGTATTGAAAGTTTTCCAATCTTCATTTTAACTGCATCAGATTTCATTTTCTTGTAATCAACAGGCTCATAAATGAAAATGTCAATCAGGTTTTCTCCCTCGATCATTGTGCCGGCGCCGGCAAAGTGATGGGAAGGCTCATTTCCTGATTGTTTGCAATTGGAGCCTTCTTCGCCAAAACCACCTCCTCAGAAACCTCTGAAATATTAATAACTTTCATGTAAAAAAGCAAATATTTCATCTGTCTTCATAGGATTAAAAATACTCTTTTGGTATTACTTTGTGAGATTATAGAATGCCTCTGATTTCAGCGGCTTTGAGAGTGTGTATCTTATGTGGTCGTTTATCATTCCCGAAAGTTCTGCAAAGAGATTCCCTGACGGTTTTATCCTTCCTGCCAGTGAATTGTCCCACTTTCTCAGACTCTCATAAAGCCTTATAGATCCCTGCGAGAGTTTCACATGTGAATCCACCCCTGTGGCGCAATTCTCGCAGAGAATGGCTCCATGCGAGACATAGAAGCTGAATCCTGATTTCCCGCACCTTGCGCAGCCGTCAAGCCTCGGGGCATAACCTGCAAGGTCAAGGAACTTTACCTTATACAGGATTACAGCGAGCAGCGCATCGCAGTCCTTTTCCATTGTCTTCAGTATATCCAGAAGAAGCGTGAATATTTTTTTATTTGCTTCATGCTCCGGAAGCATATTGACAGTAAGCTCGATTATCTCTGAAGCTTTCAAAAAACAATCCAGCCTCTCTCTGATGGATTTAAACGGCAGGATTATATCTGACTGCGTCAAGCGGGGAAGATTCGCATCTTCCTTTCCCCAGAATGATATCTTTGAATATGTAAGAGGTTCAAGGCTGCTTCCGAACCTGCTCTTTATCTTTCGGGGACTTTTGGCAAACGCCTTTATAAGACCGAAATCATAAGTTAAATATGTTACTATGAGGTCTGCTTCTCCAAAAACGGTGGTTTTTAGGACGATACCTTCAGTTCTTCTCAACATCAGAATTAAGAGTTTAAAGTTAAGAGTTAAAAGTTATTGAGTTTTCAACTTTTAATTTTAAATTTCTAACTTTTAACTCTTTTCACATTACGTTCCCGAAATCCTCGGGCTTAAGATTTTTAAGCCATTCATCAAGCTCATCCTTGGTTCTCTTTTCAAGGATGTTTTCTTCAACAAAAATAGGCGCGTTAACTCTCAGGGCAACTGCGATTGCATCGCTGGGCCTTGAATCTATTGATATCTCGTCCTTGCCGTTATTGAGATAGATGAGGGCGTAAAATGTATTGTCAAGTATCTCGGTAACCGCAACCCTTGTTATTTTCATCTTAAGATTATGCGCCATATTCTTAATCAGGTCGTGGGTCAAAGGCCTTGGCGTTACAACCCTTCCGAGCGCAAGCGCAATGGAATCTGCCTCTGGTTTCCCAATCCATATAGGCAGGGTGGCTGTCCCCTCAGCATCCTTCAGAAGCAGGATATACATACTGCTGCGCGGGTCAAACAACAAACCTTCAACTGTCATACGGACAAGCATTATTATTGAACCTTATACAATAAAAGTTGTTTTAAGATAACATTATAAGGCGGAATTGTTCAACTGGAATTGAAACTCTTACGAAAAATCTCGAAAGTCAGTCAAAACAACCATGCTTATAGCAATCATTTTTATGTCAGGCATATGTGCCTCAAAACCTTTACAACGCAGCAGGATTTTCTTAGTTGTGTTCTCTGCAACGTTTGGGATTCAAGTCTGCATACTTCATCGTTATCATAAATATTCCACAAAGGTGCTGCCGTAAAGCTTTTTCAACACACATGCCTGTCAAGAGAGGTATGGCAGATAAAATGTGATAGGAGGCTGTGTTTGGATTGAGGCAAGATTCACGGGTCTGTCAGAATAGGGGCTGAAGTCTCTACGAAGTGGAGCGGATAGCCCCGCCTGAGAACTTGTAATGTCATAATATATTGAACTAACGCTTGCAGTCTTACAAAGGTAGTTTAATATTGCCGAAAGACAGACACAGCCTCCTGTCACAATACCTTTATTTTAATCCGCTTACAGCCTCTCTTATTCTCTTTACGCCTTTTTCAAGATTCTCCATAGAAGTCGCATAAGAAAGCCTTATGTGATTGTCATCGCCGAATACATCGCCTGGCACAAGCGCAACATTTGCTTTCTCAAGCAGATGGAGCGCAAGGTCAGATGACGAAGAGATTTTTTTCCCGTCAGCCTGCTTGCCGTACAATTTTGATGTGTTAGGGAATGCGTAAAAAGCGCCTATCGGGGTAAGGCAGCTCATGCCCGGGATTGAATTAAGCTCGGACACAAGATATTTTCTCCTTTTATCAAATTCCGCAAGCATTGCCTTTATAAAATCCTGCGGACCCGTTAATGCCTCAACTGCCGCCTTCTGCGCAATTGATGTAGGATTTGACGTTGACTGGCTCTGTATATTTGTCATCGCCTTGATGATATCTTTAGACCCTGCGGTATAACCAATCCTCCATCCTGTCATCGCATACGCCTTTGAAAGCCCGTTCACAATAAGGGTTCTGTTTTTTATCTCGCTTCCGAGGGATGCGATGCTTGTATGCACAAATCCGTCATAGGTAAGCTTCTCATATATCTCATCGGAAATCACATAGAGGTTATGCTCCAATGCAATGGATGCTATCTCTTTAAGTGTTTTCATGTCATAGGTAAGCCCTGTAGGATTTGAAGGAGAATTAAGTATTATTGCCTTTGTCTTTTTTGTTATATGAGATTTAAGGGCATCTGCCTTGAGCATGAATTTATCTTTCTCGTATGTCTTCACAAAAACAGGTGTGGCATCATTTAAAATCACCTGATCGGGATAAGAAACCCAGTAAGGAGCCGGTATTATAACCTCATCGCCATTCCCGTAAAGCGCCTGCGCAATATTATAAAGGCTGTGCTTTGCGCCGCATGATACGATTACCTCTTCGCGTGAGTATTCAAGGCCGTTGTCTTTCCTGAATTTTTCTATGATTGCGTCTTTAAGGGGGTCAATTCCTCCGACAGGTGTGTATTTTGTAAAACCATCCCTTATCGCCTTGATAGCAGCCTCCTTTATATTTTCAGGAGTGTCAAAATCAGGCTCGCCTACCCCGAAATTCACGACATCAACTCCTGCTGCCTTCATTGCCTTTGCCTTTGCATCAATTGCAAGGGTCGGTGATGGTTTTATATTTTTTGCCCTTTCAGAAAGCAT
>JAZDJF010000164.1:0-2760 GCA_043804165.1 Nitrospirota bacterium | reverse complement strand
TGATGGAAAAGGATTTTCAGCTTGCTTATTTTCTCTTCCTCGGCCAGTTTGTTTGGTCCGTATTCCTCAAGGCGCTGCCTTGCCTCTGCGTCGGTCAGCCCGCTCTCCGATATGCCGAGCTTGTGAAATACCTCTTTTACGCTTAGTTGATACCAGTTCATTTTCTTTTCAACATCTCCCTATAAATGTTCGATATCGTCCTTTTCTTCCCCTTTCAATAGTTTCGTCTCAAGATAATCCTTTGCAATATTTCTTCCTCCAAGTCCAAATGCAATAGCAAGGGCAAGTACTATGCCTCCAAAGGTTATTGCAAAGGCAATAACTATTGTCCCCCTGCCGATGCCAAGCTGTTCAAGCGCCATTGTTACAGCAAGGAGAAAAACAGTCAGCTTTACAAATTTCCCTATCAGACCGGATGCCTTAAGTCCTGCATTCACCGAAGCGATAAGGGTAGCGCGGCCGAGGAAATTACTAAGGAAATAACCAAAGAAAAGAATAACGGCAGCCACAAAAACATTCGGCAGATACAGGAGAAATCTTTCGAGTATTTGACCTATCGCAGGCACATCAAGCGAATAAAGAGACAGGATAGAGAAACTTATTATAGTCAGCCAGCCGATTATCCTTGAGAGAATCAGAGAAACAGGTTCCTTTATCCCCCCTTTTTGTATTATCTCAACCATGCCTGATCTCTCCGAAAACTTGTCGAGCTTAATCGTGCGGAAAAATCTCAAGAAAACAGCCCTCAGTATAAGACCGAGGACAATTCCAAGAGCAAATATCAGGATTGCGCTGAGAAAATCCGGCAGGAATTGCAGCACCTTCTCAAAAAATCTCTCGAACGGCTCAATTATCACCCTTTGTAGAAAGTTATTCATATCTGCCTCCTTTGACTAATTCCAATTTGTTATTAAAAATCTTTTCTCCTTTTCAAAGCACATACATAATTTCTCTATTTTTCCTTCAACATCAGATGCGCTGCTTTCCAATGTCTCTATAACAAAAGATGCGGTTCTTCCGATATACAGCGGAGTAAGGGATTTTAAAAGATGTTCCTTATTTACCATCTTTTTGTGCGCTGCAACAGCAAAGCTGTAAATAATCTCAACCCAGATTTCATCAGGAATAAAGAATTCTTCTTTATGCAATTTCTCTGCTTTGTAAAAAAAGCTCACAATATCCTGTGTAAGAAATTCTTTCCATATTTCCATCAACTCTCTGACTCCAAGCCTGAATCTGTCAATCATCCTGTCAAGATTAACTGAAACAGGCTCAAGTCCGGCAGCATACTGGAATCCGTATGTGGGCGCCTGCTCCGAATCTATAACACTCTTCCATATCTCCTGATAGGTCTCCATCAGGTCAAATGTCGCACCGACAACCTGATGAAGCATTGCGCTTAGATCGGCGCCCGGGTCCTTGGGGTCATGTATCTTTGCGCCAAGAAATGACTGGCATACTTTGAAATTATTGGCTATAGCCGTTGTTGTCATCCATATGTCTATCCCGTATTTTGCGACATCTGTCTCCCATACATCCTTTGTAAAATAAAAATTTGCGAGCCTTCCTGAAAAACCGAAATCTCCTCCTATCGGCTGCCTTATCCTCTTGCCGTATAATGCACGGGTTAAGGGATAGATTATGCTGTTGGTTATTGTGCCGTCATATTTATGCCTGTGATAAAGCGGCGCAACATAATCACAACTGCCTTCCACCACAGGTTTTATAAGAAGCTCAATCCATTCCGGAGTGATGCTTCTTAAATCAGAATCCACAACAGCGCATGCCTTTGCATCAAGGGCTGAAGCTATTTCAAATATTGTCCTGAAAGCGCTTCCTTTTCCTGGAATGCCGTGATAGGGTGTTGTTATTTTAAAAGACGGCGCTACTCTGTGACTGATGAGAATAGCCTGATAACTTTCTATCCCAGCATTTTGAACTATTTCTGCTGTGCCGTCTGTGGAACCGCCATCTGAATTTACGAGCACGCATTTTTTATCAGGAAAATACTTCGCAAAACCAGCCTGCACGGCTTTTACAACATGCCCGATAGTGCGGGCATTATTGTAGCTTGGGATTCCGACAAGAATATCGGTCTCTTTAATCCTGTTGATGTATTCCTTTATTTCTTCCCTCAAGTGTATGCTCTCCGTACTGCACAATTCCCGATTTAACTATTGTCTGTATTTTCTTATCTTCCTGCCGCCTTTTGGTATTATGGCTATACCCGACCGGTCTATATAACACCCAAACCGGTCTTTATCGGGCTCAAAGCCGATCTGGTCTCCTTCATTGATTATATTCTGCTTATCCACAATCGCCCTTCTTATGCTGCTGCCCTTTTTGATCACAGCATGATCCATGATTATGCTGTCTTCTATGCTCACATTGTCTTCGATTACAACTCCGCTCCTGATGACCGAATCTCTTATCCTTGCCTTGCGGATGACAGTACCCTCTGCAATCATGCTGTTCCTTATGTCTCCTCTCAGTATCCTTACGGCAGGCCCCTCGTAACCTGACGGGTGAATAGGCCAAAGTCTGTTGTCGACCTCAAACAACGGCGAATCTCCCAACATGTCCATATGGGCGTCAAAATATGCGGATATGGTTCCGACGTCGCGCCAGTATCCCTTTTCCTCGTAAGGCATGGTTCCGGGGATAATATTTGTTGCAAAGTTATACGCAAATACCCTGCCTGTGTCTACAATGCCCGGTATTACATGTGCGCCGAAATCGTGCTGTTTTTTTCTCTGCGCC
>JAZDJF010000163.1:0-5865 GCA_043804165.1 Nitrospirota bacterium | reverse complement strand
TTTTGCCGGAGTGGCGGAATTGGTAGACGCAAGGGACTTAAAATCCCTCGTCCCCAAAGGGCGTGCCGGTTCAAATCCGGCCTCCGGCACCATATCCGCTCTACCCTCTACTCTACGAGCCGTAGGCGAGTCGTAGACTATGGGGTTTTGGGTTGAAATACCGCCTCTGTTATTATGTATATTCTCAGAAAAATAGCTCTCGCCTTCTTTTGCGGCAGTCCCTACAATATCTTCGCCAAATCTTACCTTGGGGACATCAGAGATAGCTATGCCCTCTGTTGCGACAGGGATAAGTTCATTTGTCTTCTCTTCTATAAGGAGCACTGCGAATTTCTCGGCGCCTATGAGGTTTATCACTATTTCAAGGACTATCCTCAGAACTTCGTTGAAATCCAGAGTTGAATGCAGCTTGTTTCTCTTTCCATCAATTTACCCTCTATTGACTATATTTATTAACTCCACCGGTATCTGAGAAAGCGGAAGCACACTGTCCGCTGCTCCTGCGCTTATGACTTCAGCAGGCATTCCAAAAACCACGGCCGTTTCCTCTGCTTCAGCTATAGTATAGCCGCCTTTTGATTTAATTTCCAGCATCCCCTTTTTCCCGTCATTCCCCATGCCTGTAAGAATAATACCCATTGCCTTGCTTCCGTAATGTTCTGCGGCAGATGACATCATTAAATCAACCGAAGGCACATACCTATCCTCTTTGACAGCTTCTTTTAACTGCGCATGACATTCGCGCCCTTTTTTCTTAAACATCATATGGTAACCGCCCGGGCATATCAACACCCTCCCATGTTCAATAACATCACCGTCTTCCGCTTCTTTTATTTTAAGCTTAGAGAGATGGTCAAGCCTTTCAGCAAGAGGCCCTGTAAAACCCTTTGGCATATGCTGGCTTATAACCACCGAAGCGGAAAAATTTTGAGGAAGCCGTGTAAGGATTATCTGGAGCGCTGTAGTCCCGCCTGTTGACGAGCCTATCGCCACAACTTCTATATCTCCTATCACTGAATCAGTTTTGGCTGGAACTTTAACATCGCCGCTCAATAGGCTGAGACTCTTGCTTAACTTATCCATCCTGAGATTTCTTATGCCCCTTACCTTGGTGAGAAGGTCCTTTTCTATGCTCTGCAGTTCCACAGATGCCTTCTTTGTCGGCTTTGCAATAAAATCAACAGCGCCCAGTTCAAGCGCCTTGAACACAGTCTTGCTGTCGGAATAAGAACTTATCATTATCACAGGGATGGGTTTTTCTTTCATGAGCCATCTCAGGAAACTGAATCCGTCCATGGCAGGCATCTCAAAATCAAGCGTAATAAGGTCAGGCTTCAGCCTCAATGTCTTTGCCATCGCCTCTATGCCGTCGGATGCTACGCCTGCAACCTCAATATTCGGGTCTGTCTCAAGCATCTTCTTTATCGTCTGCCGGCTGTAAGCCGAATCATCAACAATAAGAACTTTTATCTTTGGCTCTGCTGTCATAGCTTTATATTTTATTCCCCTCTGCGAGTCGTAGACCTGGCATTTTCACAAGACTTTCAGCTGACATTGATACCATGAGTTTCGGCGGTTTTTGATAAACCATATCATGTTTGAAATGCTTAAGCATAAAGGCTGTAGAAATATTCATCAACGACTCTGCATGACCAAGCAGCAGATACCTTCCATCAATAAGCCTTTCATGAAAACCCCTGATTACCTTTTTTCTCGCCTCCAGATCTAAATACATGAGCACATTTCTGCATAATATCACATCCATCTCACCTACGAATTTTACCTTGAAAGGGTCAAGAAGGTTAAGGCAGCTGAAATTCACAAGCCGCCTGACGTTATCGTTTATCTTATACAGGTTTTTTTCAACTGTAAAATATTTTTCTATATAATGCTCCTCCGTAGTCCTGAATGAATTCTTTCTGTATATCCCCCTTCTTGCATGCTGCAATACCCTCTGGTTGATATCACTGCCGCGTATTTCCACATCCCACCCTAAAAAACCCCCCTGCTCCAGCACCATCATTGCGATCGTATAAGGCTCCTCTCCTGTGGAACAGCCTGCAGACCATATCCTAATCTTCTTTGACTCCCTGTTTGTATTCTTAAGTTCAGGCAGTATCTCCTCGCTCAGGGTCTTCAACTGGCTCATTTCCCTGAAAAAATAAGTTTCATTTACAGTGAGGACATCTACGATAAACGAAAGTTCTTCATCCTTTCGCTTATCATATAACAGCAGTCTGTAATAATCCCTGAAATCATTCAGGTGATGACTTTTTACTCTCTTGGAGAGTCTTTTCTCCAGAAGGTATTTTGAATTATCATCAAAATACATCCCGCAGTAATCTTTTATGAGGTTCCTGAGAAGTCTGAATACGTCATCTGATAAGGGAATGCTTTCTTCTATTTCAAGCATCAAGACACTCTTCCATAGCCTTTCTTACAACAGGGTCTTCTTCTTTATCCAACAATTTTTCAAGTTCAACCCTTACGCTTCCGCCTGCAGCAAACACCCTTGCGCAGAGGACCTCAACAGCAGCCATTCTTATGGCCCAATCAGGATCATTAAGATAGGGCAGGATTATGCTCTCAATATCATTAAATGGAGCAAGCGCTTTTATAGCAGTCCTTTTTATCTCATTATCATGAGAAGAAAGCATCTCTACCAATGCATTCCTTGCAGTTTCACCGCCTATCCTGCTCAGAGACTCTATGGCTGTAGTTACAACAAATCCACTACGGTCTGAAAGTAATTTAATAAGCTGTCTTACAGTGGTCTTATCGCCCAACTCACCGAGCGCCTTTACCGCTGCTGCCCTGACTGCGTCATCAGTGTCTGTAAGTAAAAGAACAAGCGACTCTGATATGCCTTCCCTCTTAATCAAGCCAATGCTCAATGCTGCAGAAACCCTTATATCGGCATTTTCATCCGTAAGTGCAAGCGTCAGATATTTTATAGACTCGTCCGTTCTTATCATGGACAATGCCCTGACAACAGCGTGTCTTACCTTGATGTTGTCATCCTTCAGCGCAAAGCCTATTGCCGGCACAGCCTTAACAGCGCCAATCTCACCAAGCACTAATACAGCATTCTTTCTCAGCACAGGATTCCTGCTGCCGATCATCTTGATTAATTCATCTGATGAAATACCTGCCTTAAGAATGGATAATGCAGCAACAGCAGCCTCCTGCACATCTTCGTACTCATCAGAGAGCAATTTTTTTATCGGCCCTACTGCCCTTAAGTCGCCTATTCTGGAGATTCCAATTACCGCGAGCGCTCTCACATGACCGTCTTCATCCTTCATCAGTCCTTCAAACAGACTATAAAAAACAGGAGAGGCAAGCTCGCCTGCAACTTCACATATAAATCTTTTCTGGTCGGGACTGACTGCATCAAACAATGGCAGAATGACCTCAGGTTTGTCTTTGCCTATGAAGACAAGCGCCCTTTTTACGTCTTCTGCCAGATCCTCCTCAAGTGAGAGTTCAAGGAGTGGATTAATGGCCATCTCATCTTTCATGAGCCCGAGCAAGAGCATTGCGGATACCCTTACCTCAGTCTTAGCGCTCCATGCATGCGCAACAAGAATATCAATAATGCGGTCCCCGAAGAACTTCCTCATTTCTTCTGCAATAATTTCTTCCTTCACCCCATTGTGATAAAAATTCCTTATCGTCTTTATTGCTTCTTCCTGTATCGTCTTTGATGAATCTTCAAGAAGGGGGACTATGTTCTTGAGCGTTTCAGGCGCAGAAAACCTGCCAAGCGCCTTTAGCACGGGTTCTCTGAGGGTCTTTGTAGAAAGGGCTTTAACAAGAGAAGGTATAGCCTTTCTGTCGCCAATCCTTCCAAGCGCATCAGCGGCAGGATATGATGTCCACAGGTCTCCGCTTTCAAGTATCTCTACCAGACCATTCACAACTACGGGTTCGCCTATTTTTCCAAGATGTTCAACAGCGGATGCCCTGACATTGTCATTCTCGTCTTTAAGCGCGTCAAGTATCAGAGGCAGTGATCTTTTATCTTTGAACTCGCCGAGCACATCTATTATAAATTTCCTCACATCCCTGTCCTGAGTATTGAAAGCCTCAATTAAAAAAAGCGTAGCTTTTTTATCCAGCTTTATGAGGGTTTCTATGGCTGAGTTTCTCGCTCCTGCATTATCATCATAAAGAAGGGCAATCAAGCCATTGATATATGCCTCGACGGGATAGTCATTAAGCATGATGTCAACTGCTGTTTTTCTCACCCTCCAGCTGACATCCTTCATCGCCTTAAGAAGCAATCCGATAGAGGCATCGGAAGCGGCGCCTCTCAGGCTCTCAACAGCTTCTCTTCTTACCTCTACATCTTCGCTGTCAAGCAGATTTTCCAGTTCCTGCATCTTTTTCCTCTATGAGAGATGTAGATTCTTCTCGCATCAGTCCCGACATGGAGTCGGGATTCGCCGAGGAGAACGAGTCCGAGGAGGCGGAAAGCACTATTTTTTCCTCTGACGTAAGAAGCCTTTCAATATTAAGAAGTATTATTATCCTGTCTTCTTTTTTGCCGAGACCTGTAAGGTATTCTGTCTTCAGACCTTTAAACATTGCCAGTGGAGTAGTTATCTCCTCATGAGTAAATGAAACTATCTTGTCTATTTCATCAACCAGAAGCCCTACCTTCTCATCCTCATAGCGGACAACAATTACCCGGCACTTCCCGGTTTCGGCATGAATACCGAACCTCTTTTTGAGGTCAAGCAAGGGGATTACGTCACCCCTGACATTTATAACGCCTGAAATAAAATCTGGCAGTTCGGGAAGAAAATAGATTTTCTGCGATTTCAGTATCTCAACAACCCTGCTTATGTTGACGCCGAAATCTTCTTTCCCTATTTTAAAAACAGCAAATTTTTCCATAACTCCTCTTAGAACAGTAGAGCAGCAGCTCAGTAGTAAAGACTTAAAAACTATTGCTCTATTGCTCTGCTGCTCTTTTAACTTTTAACCTTAAATGCCGACATCTCTTTTTTGAGCAGCTCAATCTCATTAAAAAGCGTTGTCAGGGAGATTGAGACCTCTTCAACATCTTTTATGGTAGTCATCCCTATTGCCCTCATCTGTTCCATTGCGGCCGCAGTGCTATCGTTCACTTTCTGGTAACTTGATGTCGCCTCTCCTACCTGCTTTATCCGCTCATCTGCAAGCTCAAGATTCATTGATACCGCTTTTATCCCTGCTGCCTCTTCCTCGGCGCCGCGCTTGACAATATCCGCCGCGTCTTTAACATCGCTCACACTCTCAAGCAGATGGGCTGTCCCTTTCTGCTGTTCCTGTGTTGCCTTGGCGGTATGTTCCATCATCTTACAGATATTCTCCACCGCAACTGCAATCTGTTTAAGTCCTTTAGCCTGTTCCTCTGTTGCCCTTTCTATCGCCTCTGCCATTGCAGCAGAGGTCCGTGTAACTTCCAGCGCCCTTGACATGTCTTCTCCCGACTTGTAAACAAGGGTATGACTTTCGCTTGCAATGTTCATGCTGCTGTTTATTGCCTTTACGGCATCTGCTATTTCAGACTGTATTGTCTTTATTATGTTGGATATCTCTTTTGTTGAAGCGGCAGTCCTGTCGCTCAGCCCTCTTATCTCATCAGCCACAACAGAGAAACTCTTTCCGTATTCACCTGCCTGCGCTGCAAGTATTGCGGCATTCAGGCTCAGGAGATTTGTCTGCACTGTAACATCCTTAATTACCTTCAATATCTTTTCTATATCCGCTGACCTGCCGCTGAGCCGGCTGACTATCTCAGAAGAGCTTTTTATCTCTGCCACCAGCGTATCCATACTGTTTATGGCGTCTGAAACCGCATCTATGCCCTGCCCT
>JAZDJF010000162.1:0-4342 GCA_043804165.1 Nitrospirota bacterium | reverse complement strand
CTCATATCCTGTTGTTAATTTCTTTATGGTCTTGCTCGGAATTTCCCTGCCGATGAGAGGGAAAGCAGGGGGAGGGCTTGCAACAACTGCGATTGGCATTTTTATAAGCCTTCTTTACTGGGTCAGCCATGCAATGTCCCTCTCAATGGGATATGCAGGGATACTTCCTCCTATTATCGCGGCATGGTTTGTCCCTCTGGTATTTGCGGTTATAGCTGTAAAATTCTTCAGAAAGATTCATGAATAAGAAGGGTAGTAACTTACCTGTCTGTCATGCTGGCTTGTCCAGCATCTTTCTTTACGATTCCTGACAAGCAGGAATGATTCCGAATCCCGAAGCATCGGGAGAATGACAGAAAAAGAAGCGGGAATGACAACTACGTTGAGGCAGTAACATAAAACCGGACATTTCTAAATTGGCTTGACAGGATTTAATGCGTCCTCTTGAAAAAAAAAGCCTTTTATGTTATTCTGTTACCTCGTAAACCCCGTCAGAAAAATATGTTCTTTCTAACGGGGTAAAAACACACGCCATCAACTTTCCTCTATGTGGTCCCGTATGGGTATAGGGGAAAAGGCGGAGGAAAAACCAGAGGAGGATAAAAATGGTTGCATCAATGAAAGAACTTCTTGAAGCCGGTGTCCATTTCGGGCATCAGGTGAAGCGTTGGAACCCCAAGATGAAAAAATATATCTTCGGGGAGAGAAACGGCATCTACATCATTGACCTTCAGAAAACGATGAAGGGGCTTGAGGATGCGTATAATTTCGTTAAGAAGGTTGCTGCCGGCAACGGAACCGTTCTTTTCATCGGCACAAAGAAACAGGCGCAGGATGCTGTATACGAAGAGGCAAAGAGGGCAGGAGTTTTCTTTGTAAATCAGAGGTGGCTCGGCGGTATGCTCACTAACTTTTTAACAATAAAAAAGAGCATAGAAAGACTAAAGCAGATAGAGGCCATGAAGGCAGACGGCACATATGATCTTCTTCCCAAGAAGGAGGTTGCTGAACTTGAAAAGGAGCGAGGCAAACTTGAAAAAAACCTCAGCGGCATAAAGGAGATGGCGGGCATCCCTTCTGCCGTATTTGTTATAGACCCCAAAAAAGAGCGCATTGCTGTGGCAGAAGCGAGAAAGCTTTCCATTCCGGTAGTCGGTGTTGTTGACACAAACTGTGATCCTGATGAGATTGACCATGTTATCCCCGGCAATGATGATGCTATCAGGGCAATAAAACTTCTATCTGCGAAGATGGCAGACGCAGTGCTTGAAGGCAGGGAGATATTGTCAAAGAGCATGGCTGAAGAAACAGAAAAAGCTGCGGTAGAGGAAAAAGTGCATCAGGAGGAGCAGGCTGAAGCAGAGGTGAAGGAGATAAAATGATGACGACTATTTCAGCCGACAGGGTAAAAGAACTCAGGGGGAAAACGGGCGCAGGCATGATGGAGTGCAAAAAGGCGCTTACCGAAAGCAAAGGTGATTTTGAGAAAGCAATAGATTGTCTCAGGCAGAAAGGCCTTGCCACTGCCGCAAAAAAAGCCAGCAGGAGCGCATCAGAAGGGCTTGTTAGTTCATATATACATATGGACAAAATAGGCGTTCTTCTGGAGGTAAACTGTGAGACGGATTTTGTTGCGAAAACAGATGATTTCAAAGGGCTTGTTAAAGATATTGCCCTGCATATAGCCGCTGCAAATCCTTCTTACCTCTCACATGAAGATGTGCCGCAGGATATCATAGAAAGAGAGAAAGATATATACAAGGCTCAGGTGGCAAAAAGTCCCGATAATATCGGGATTGTAGAGAAGATAGTTGAGGGCAAGCTTGATAAGTTTTTCGGCGATATGTGTCTTCTTGAACAGGCCTTTGTAAAAGACCCGGAACAAAAATTGAAGATAAAAGAACTCGTCACTGAGAAGATAGCAAAACTCGGAGAAAATATTGTGATAAGGCGGTTTGTCAGATTCCAGCTTGGTGAAAAACAATAGTCTGGTATGAAGCCTTCATTGAAGTATAAAAGAATACTTCTGAAACTCAGCGGTGAAGCCCTGATGGGCGCCAAAGACTTTGGCATAGATTCCGCTACAGTGGATTTTATAGCCAAAGAGATTAAGAAGGTTGTGAATATGGGCGCTGAGGTCGCGGTAGTGATAGGCGGCGGCAATATATTCAGGGGTGTGGAAGCAAGCGTGAAAGGCATGGAGCGCGCATCGGCAGATTATATGGGAATGCTCGCAACTGTCATAAACGCCCTTGCCCTGCAGAATTCACTTGAAAAAAACAATGTCCCCACAAGGGTGCAGTCAGCCATAGATATGAGAGAGCTCGCCGAACCTTACATAAGGCGAAAGGCAATGCGTCATCTTGAAAAGGACCGCGTTGTCATATTTGCGGCAGGCACCGGCAATCCTTATTTTACGACAGACACCGCTGCTGCTTTAAGGGCAATGGAGATAGGAGCTGAGGTAATAATCAAGGCGACAAAGGTTGACGGTGTATATTCTGCTGACCCTGTAAAAGACCCAAATGCAAAAAAATACGACACTATAAGTTATATGGATGTTCTCAGAAAAGGGCTCAGCGTTATGGATTCAACTGCTATCTCATTATGTATGGACAACAACCTCCCGATTGTGGTATTTAACCTTGGAGGAAAAGACAATATAAAAAATGTTGCCAGGGGCAAAAAGATAGGCACCATCGTAGGAGGGCACAATGGAGAAAGAGCTAAAAAGAAAGGCCGTTGAGAAAATGGACCACTCCATAGAAGCGCTCAAGAAAGAGTTCGCTTCCGTGAGAACAGGCAGGGCGTCTCTCGCGCTCCTTGACGGCATAAAGGTTGATTATTACGGAACGCCGACTCCGCTTCAGCAGCTTGCATCATTAAGTGTGCCGGAAAGCCGCCAGATAGCAATCCAGCCGTGGGATCAGAAGATAATCTCCGATATAGAAAAGGCTATAATGAAATCCGACCTTGGACTGACGCCGACAAACGACGGAAAGGTCATAAGAATCAATATACCGTCGCTTACGGAAGAGCGCAGGAAACAGCTCGTTAAGGTTGTAAGGAAAAATTCCGAAGATGCGAAAGTTGCTGTAAGAAATATAAGAAGAGACGTTAACGATGAAATAAAAAAACTTGAAAAGGAAAAGCACCTGAGCGAGGATGATACAAAGAAATCGCTTGATGAAATTCAAAAATTCACAGATTCTTATGTTAAAAAAATAGATGAAATACTGATGCATAAAGAAAAGGAAATAATGGAGGTGTAAGATGGCTATTAACAGTAGCTTTATGCTTAAAGTCGTTGATGCAAAATTGCCTGATATCCAGAAGGCTCTTCAACAGGCAGGGGTAAACGTGAGAAGTATTATAGAGGTTTTTAAAGAAGAAGGTAAGGCGGAAACCACAGAAAAACCGGAAGAGGTAAAATAATGGCTACAAAAAAACGTTCAAAGAATACAGGGGAAAAGAATGTTAAAAAAGCCAAGAAGCAGCAGAAAAAGTCATGTATCTTGCATTATGTGTCAGGATAACTTACCTTTTCAAGAAAAAGGCCGTGCGCAGGCGCTGTAGGCCCGGTTTTTTTTCTGTCTTTGAGTTCAATCGCTTCTGATACGGAATTCAGGGTCATCTCCCCCCTGCCGATTTCAACAAGCGTTCCAACGATATTTCTGACCATATGCCTGAGAAATGCATTTGCCTCCACCTTTATTTTTATAAAATTTCCGTTAATCCTTGCGGTCATAAAATCAATACTGCTGATTTTTTCAATGGTCAGCGAGATTATTTCCCTTAGTGTGCTCTTTGCCCCGCACCCCGCTCCCCTGAATGCCGAGAAATCATGCCTGCCAAGAAGTAAGTCGCCGGCTTTTTTCATCTCATCAAGGTTAAGACTATACGGAACTCTCCATGCATATCTGTAAAGAAACGCAGATGAAAAATTTGTATTAGATATAATGTAAAAGTAGCTTTTGCTGAGAGCGTCATATCGCGGATGAAATGCATCTTCTGCTTCCTCGGCATTGAGAATTCTTATGTCTTCAGGAAGAGTTGCATTGAGAGCCCTCTGAAGAGTCATAGGTTCAAGATTTGAGTTTGTTTTAAACGAGGCGACCTGTCCGATGGCGTGAACGCCTGCATCAGTTCGTGAAGCGCTGATAAGAGCCGCATCTCCCCCTGTTATCCTGAATAGCCTGTCCTCTATTATTTCCTGCAATGTGGCGTGGTCTTTCTGCCTCTGCCAACCGTGATAATTGGCGCCGTCGTATTCTATGAGCAGCTTTATATTCTTCATGCCGAAATTTTTTGAATCAGGTATTTGGAAAAATCATTTGACAGA
>JAZDJF010000161.1:0-5912 GCA_043804165.1 Nitrospirota bacterium | reverse complement strand
CAGCGGCTATCCTGACTGCCGTCCTGAATATCTGAAGGCATTTGAAAAAATGGCAAACCTTGCAACAAAGGCATCAGTGGAAGAAAAAATTAGATTCTCCATTAAAGCCCCTCTTCTTCATCTGACAAAGGCAGAGATAATTAGAAAAGGAACAGAATTAGGGCTGGACTATTCTCTGACATGGAGCTGTTATGACCCGCAAGAAGACCGTAATGCGTTATCCGTCAAAGACCGTGAAGCGTTAAGCGTAATGCGTAACGAGTTAAAGGCTAAAAACAAAGACGCATCACGCATCACGCATCACGCATCACGCATTACTCATTACGGTTATGTGCCCTGCGGCAGGTGTGACAGCTGCCTCTTCAGGGCAAAAGGATTTAAAGAGGCAGGGATAAACCCCGTTAGAAAACTCGGGCGGGGCATTCTTTCTAACGGGGTAAAGGATATATGAACCACTTTTTGCCTCAGCTGCAGGAGTTCACAAAAGACCCGAAGATTGCCTATTTCTCAATGGAGATAGGGATTGCCAACAACATCCCCACTTACAGCGGCGGTCTTGGAGTGCTTGCAGGAGATACGATTAAATCAGGCGCTGACCTTAAACTCCCGATGGCTGCAGTAACCCTTCTCAGCAAAAAAGGATATTTCACACAGGAGATAGACGAAAGAGGAAGGCAGACGGAGATGCCGACATTATGGGAGCCTTCAAAACACACGACCCTTCTTCCTGCAAAGGTATATGTGCAGATAGAGGGAAGAGATGTTGCAGTACAGGCGTGGCTTTACATTGTGAAAAGTCTGACAGGCGGAAGCATTCCCGTTTTTTTCCTTGACACTGATATTGCAGAGAACTCTCCGGATGACAGGGAGATTACCTCCTATCTCTATGGAGGCGACCATGTATACAGGCTCAAACAGGAAATTGTCCTCGGCATAGCCGGTGTAAGGATGCTCTATGAACTCGGATTTGAGATCAAAAAATACCACATGAATGAGGGACATTCCAGTCTTCTTACACTGGAATTACTGCTCAGATATAAACGACCGATAGAAGACGTATGGGATGAACGGCTTGTGTGGGATGTTGACAGAGTAAAAGATATATGCGTGTTTACAACCCATACTCCTGTTGAAGCAGGCCATGACAAATTCTCATATGATCTAATCATGCGGGTCATGGGGGAATTAATACCTTTAAATGTCTTGAAGGAGCTTGGCGGTAAGGATAATCTCAATATGACGCTGCTTGCCTTAAACCTGAGCGAGTTTGTTAACGGGGTGGCAAAAAAACATGGTGAAGTATCTAAGAATATGTTCCCGGGCTATGAGATATCTGCAATAACAAACGGGGTGCATAGCTATACATGGACATGTGACAGCTTGAAAATGCTTTATGACAAATACCTGCCGGGATGGGCTAATGAACCTGAACTTTTTGTGAGAGTAGGCCGTATCCCTGATGACGAATTATGGACAGCCCATATTGAAGCAAAGAAAGTTCTTATTGATTTCGTCAATTCAGCGACTAAGGCAGGCATGGATTATGACACCCTTACAATAGGATTTGCGCGCAGGGCAACCGCATACAAACGCGCTGACCTTATTTTCAGCGATATTGACAGATTAGAAAGAATTGCATCAGGAAAGATACAGCTTGTTTATTCAGGCAAGGCGCATCCGAAAGACGACCATGGCAAGTGGCTGATAGAAAAAATCCATGTAATAAAAGAAAAGTTAAAAGGAAAGATTAAAATAGCTTACCTGAAAAACTATGACATGGAGAAAGCCCTTAAGCTCGTCTCCGGTGTTGATATATGGCTTAACACGCCTCTCAGGCCGCATGAGGCATCAGGCACAAGCGGCATGAAGGCAGCCCATAACGGCGTAATAAACTTCAGCGTGCTTGACGGTTGGTGGATAGAGGGCCATATTGAAGGTTTTACAGGATGGGCTATTGGCCAAAGCCCTACAGAGACAATGCTTACAGACGATGTTGACGCAATAGATAAGAGAGACGCTGATGATTTATACAACAAGCTTGAGGCCATCATAATCCCAATGTATTACAACGAAAGACACACATGGATAAGAATGATGCAGAATGCCATAGGTAAAAATGCCTACTATTTCAACAGCCACAGGATGATGAGAAGATACGTCACCGAGGCGTATATAAGATAGACAACATATTGCCGGATACCCTCTGAGCGATTAAGACGGCCATTAGTAAGGACACATTAGTTTCTATTTCTGTCATGCTGGCTTGTCCAGCATCCTTCTTTGAAGAAAGATTCCCGACAAGCGGGAATGACAAACTATGTTGCCTTATTTATGACCGTCTCGGTAACTACCCAACCTCCACAAGCTTGATATCAAATACCAGATTCTTTCCTGCCAATGGATGGTTGCTGTCCATGATAAATGCCTTTTCTGTTTTGTTTCTTTGAAAGGGTATTATAGTATTCAATCTCAAGCAGCCTTCTTTTTATATCAACGCCTGGTGAATAGCCTCCGATTGAGCCGTCAGACTCAATTATCCTGTGACATGGCAGGACTATCGAAATTGGGTTTCTGCCAAGCGCCTGTCCTACTGCCCTGCTTGCCTTCGGACTCCCTATTTTTTCTGCAAGCCATTTATAACTGCGCGTCTCCCCATATGGGATTTCTTTTAACGCAAGCCAGACTTTTTTCTCAAAATCCGTGCCTTCCAAGAATACAGCGCCCTGCTTAAAATCTTCACTCTTCCCTTCAAAGTAATTTCTCAGTTCTTTCTTAAATGATTCAGGCGCCTCTCCTCTTCTGTAATCCGGCTTTTCAAAGGATACCCCTGCAAGATTTTTTCCTAAAAATAAAAGGAACAGCCTTCCAACAGGGCTCTCAAAAACATCAAAGAAAAGTTCACTGCCTGATTTTTTTGTCTTCATTTTATTACAAGACGCATCTTCTTCCCTATCTCCTCCCAGTCTCTAACCTCCTCCGCTCCTTCAACCTCACCAAAACTGAACGCTTTCGGCGTGAATTCTTCTGCTGATTCTATAACTATTTTACCGCCTATCACAAACTTAATCTTTAACCCTTTCTTGTCCGCTTCTTCAAACACATTTCCATCTCTCCATTGAAGGAGAGGAGCCTCTGTGAATTCGTTTTCCTTCAGTAATTTTTTTAATGTCCTGATATCAAAAATACCTGCCTGAAGATAAACAACAGGAAATCTTTTTGCTATTGCCTTAATTACTTTCTGGCTGTCTTTCTTCGGGTTGCCTGACATGGGCTGAAACATGCTTCCCTCAATATCAATGAAAACAATCTCTGCGCCTTTTTTAAGAGAGAGGAGGAAGCCGCTGTCTTTATCCTTGCCGGATACTACGGAGACTTTATGCAGTCCTGTTTTCTCCGCTCTGAATTCCTTGAAAGCAGCGCCGTCACCGCCTGAAAGCGATCTGCCTATGGATGTTCCATCAACAGAAAATTCAACCATCTGTCCGCCTTTGCTGAAGACCTTTCCCTTTGTCACAGCCCTCAGCATTATCTTCTCATCCTTCAGGCAAATTGCATCATAAAATATTACCTCTGCATAGGATCCAACGGAGAAGAAGAGAATGAATGCAAGGGTTGCAATAAATATACAGATGACTTTCATTACTTCAGTGTGACAGCAATTTTACAGATAAGCCAGGCTAATAATGCACATGCAGGTAAAGTAAAAATCCATGCAAGAACAATCTTTCCGGCAATTCCCCATCTAACAGCAGACAGTCTCTTTGTTGCCCCAACACCCATGATCGCCGTAGCTATAACATGTGTCGTGCTGACAGGAAGACCAAAATGACTTGCACCAAGAATAATAGCTGTGGCTGAAGTCTCTGCTGCAAAACCATGGACAGGCTCCAGCTTTAACATGTGGACACCCATAGTCTTAATTACCTTCCACCCTCCCAATGCAGTCCCAAGTCCCATTGCGAGGGCGCATATCAATATGACCCAGAACGGGACATCTACAGAATGGAGATATCCGCCGCTTACCAGAGAAAGGGTAATGATTCCCATAACCTTCTGAGCGTCGTTTGAGCCATGGCTGAAAGCCATAAAGCCCGATGAAAGAAGCTGCAGCCTTCCGAAATGCTTATTGATAGTCCCGGATGGGAGTGTCCCGAAAAATTTCAAAATCATTTTCATAAGAAAAAATCCGAAGACTATTCCTAAGATCGGTGATACGAGCAACGAAGAGAATATCTTAATGAGTCCCGGTGCGTTGAGAATTCCAATGCCTCCATATGCCACTGACGCGCCAATAAGGCTGCCTATAAGGGCATGCGACGCACTTACGGGAAGACCTAATTTTGTCATTGCAGTATTCCATGCGAACCCTGAAAAAAGTGCCGCCGCCACTACTATCTCTGTCACAGCCTTTGGATCTACCACGTCTTTGCCAATTGTCTTTGCTACTGCAGTTGTAAAAAAAGCCCCAATGACATTCATCCCTCCGGCAAGCAGAACTGCTTTCGTGGGGCTCAGAACCCTTGTTGAAACAACAGTTGCGATTGCATTGGCAGAGTCATTCCACCCATTGCTTATGTCAAAAAGGAGGGCAAGTATTACAATGAGGATTATTACTTCAAGCATGCTTTAGGACTATCGCTTCAAGGACATTTGCTACATCCTCACACTTGTCAGATGCATCTTCGAGATGTTCGTATATTTCTTTCCACTTTATTATAAGGATAGGGTCTTTAATATCGTCAAATAATTTGCCAAGGGCATCCCGAAAACTCCTATCTATCCTGTTCTCCAGCCTGTTTATCTCAATGCAGTACTCCTGGACATAAGAATAATTCTTTTCTTTCAATTTCTTTATTGCCTTATGAATTACCTCGGCGGTTGTAAGAAGATCCTTAGACATTGCAACAGCCTCTTTTGTCGGTTCGGTTATCTTAAAAATAGCCAGCCTGTCAACAGAAGCCCATATCAGATCAAGGACATCGTCAAGGATTGATGCAAGGGCATGTAAATCTTCCCTGTCTATCGGGGTGATAAAGGTCTTGTTGAGCTTCTTCATGATTTCGTGGGTCAGCATATCACCGTCCTGCTCAACCTCATATATCTCCTTTGCCCTCGCATCGACATTGTCAAAGTTTTCCATTAGAGAAACAAGGAGGGTGGCTGCCTTTGTGACATTTGATGCAGCCCTGTCAAATATCTCGAAAAAGTCTATTTCTTTAGGAAAGAATTTCATATCTATTTTGTTATTTAATAGCATATAAGAAACAAAAGCGTGATGTCAAACAAAACCTTTGCCTTGCATTTTGACAGATTAAAATGGCGTTGGATTGTAACAAACCTTTCCACCTCACCTTTTGCTGAGATAATTCGCACTTGACCAAAATGCTCCTTAAAATTTACAATTACTACTTGTAGGGCCCATAGCTCAGCTGGTAGAGCTACCGGCTCATAACCGGTTGGTCCCAGGTTCGAGTCCTGGTGGGCCCACCAACTGATTTCGCAAAGCGAAATCAGAGTTAAGAGTGAAAAGTTAGAGGTTGAAATTTAATTTTTCTTAACTCCTGACTCTATAACTCTCACCTCTTAACTTTTTGCAGTCGGAGGGTGCGTGCAGGAAAACATAAGACTACTTATCGAACTTCAAGAAGCGGATTCCACTATCATAAGAAAAAAAGCTGTTATTGATTCGCTGCCTTCTAATCTCTCGTCAGTTGAGAAATCTTTTAAAGAAACCCAGTCTCTCTATGAAAAAGAAAAACAGAAATGCGAACTTCTTGAGAAGAAAAAAAAGGATAAGGAGAGGGGAATTGAGGATATAAATGAGAGGGTAAAGAAAATAAAGGCCCGCGCATCAGAGATAAAAACTAACAAGGAATATCAGGCGCACCTTAAAGAGATAGAAACCATAGAGA
>JAZDJF010000160.1:0-4865 GCA_043804165.1 Nitrospirota bacterium | reverse complement strand
GAATTTCTAAAGGCAAGATATGTAATGTAGATTATCATTGCCAGTATGTAAGCCATTGTGGATATGCCGAATAATGTAGAACTGTTCATTTCGCTCCTCCAACCGCACAAGAGGGACGCTGTCCCCCTTGTGAAATCCCCCTATGACAAAGGAGTTTGGACACTATATTTTCTCCGCGCCCTTGCTAAGAAGGGTAATCATTTTATCAATTTTCCTTTCAAAGGCTTCCCTGTTTTTATTTGCGGTCATAGCAACGATTATCCGTGTACTGTTTTTTTCTTCAATAAGCCTGAGCCATATTTTTTTATGACTCATAAAGCAGGCGATATATAGACCTATGCTCATTACTATAAATCCGAGGTAAACAACCCATACTCCTGGGTCTTTTCTGACTTGCAAGCCTGTGTACTGGATTCCCCAGAGATCAACGAACTCCACAATATGTCCTTCAGGCAGTTTCCATGTCTCAGGTTGTCTTTTTAGTATCCACCCGCCGTATTTCCTCTTGCTATTTTCATAGAAGCTGACTAAGACAGCAGGGTTGTTCATCTGCTCTGCATATGTAAAGAGTCTGCCTGTCGATTGGTCAAAGCTTATGGCAGGCGAAAAATTCTCAATCTTCCCTGTGAGATTTGTGCCGGGAATGCTGAATGAACCTTCAAATCTGGATTCAATATCTTCTGTCTTGCCGTCCTTAGGTGTTACCCTGAACCTGAATATGCTGTTTCCCCCGCCTCCCGGAACAAGCCCATAGCTTGACTGATAAAATGTTACCCCTTTGTATTTCAATGGTGTATTTACCTCTATTTCCTGTATTTCCTTTCCATTTATTTTAACCGGCACGCCATTCTCTGTGATTGTAAGCCAGCTTTTATAAATCTTTGGCATATCACTGTTATTGTAGAAGTCGGCATTGAAATCATTACACGTGATGCTGAACCCGAGGGGCCAGATACCGTATCTCTTTATCTTTAACTTTAGTGACTGTTCCTCCATGCCTAATTGCTGGGCTGCCTTTAAAGTGCTGCCTTCCACTGACTGTAATGCCTCTATGAGCTTTTCCATCTCGGATTCTTGAGCAGGAGTCAGATGTCCTGTTTGAGCAAAAGCAACTGAGTATGTTTTGCCCTCAGGAAGGTTTAAAAATCCCTTGAAGCCGAAGAATATTCCTATGATTGCGCCGATTAATATCAGAAGTATGCTTAAGTGTGTTATGTAAACGCCGAGCCGTGTGTAGTTGCCTTTTTCTGAGTATAACTGATAACCGTCAGCTTCTTTTGTTTCAAGGAACTTAAAGCCTGCTTTATTTATGGCGGCGCCTGCAGCCTCTTTTATCTTTTTAGTTTTGCCTTTAAGGGGTATTTCCTTTTTGCCGAGATTTTTGAACTGTTCAGCAGTCAACGGCTTAACAGGCTCTTTGATGAGTTTCCATATCCGCGGAAGCCTGTCAATAGAACACACTGTGAGATTTGAGGCAAAGAGCATCAGGAGCGCAACAAACCACCATGACTGGTACATATCCATAAAGCCTAAAAAATCAAATGCGTTATATAGCGCTGGGGCGATTGAATCTCCGAAGAGTTTGCCGATTAGCTTAATGTTCTTTTCAGGCGCTGCATTTTGCTCTATGATTGTCCCTATTATTGAGGTAAGGGCGATAAGGGCAAAAATCACGACAGCAAATTTTATTGATGAAAAGAGATTCCATATTTTGTCTGTAAGTGTCTGATTCTTATTTTCTTCCACTTAGGTATTCTCCTCTGCTCTACGAGACATGGACTCTGCGAGTCGTCTACGACCCGTAGGGTAGACGAGCCATTGGCCGAATTTTTGATTCGTATATCATAAAATTTTTTGCTTTAAATAAGCAAGGACTTTTTGGACAGCGAATTCACTCATAAAAAATGTTACCGTAACTACCTTGCATCAACGCAAGAAGTCACTTAAGCCACTTCTCAATGATCCCTATAGCTTCAGGACGGTCCCATTGCCTTCGACCAATTGTTTTCTCTCTTAAGATTCCTTCTTTATCAATGATAAAGGTTTCAGGCACCCCTCTGACCCAATAGTTTCTCGCAACCTTCATGTCGTCATCAAGAAGCACAGGCATGGTATAGCCATTCATTTTCATATACTCAACAGCTTTTTCTGCATTATCCCTGTAAATGATTGTAAGCATCTGGAAAGGCCTGCCCTGCATTTTCTCGTAAAGCCTCTGTATAGCAGGCTTTTCTATTTTGCATTCATCACACCAGGAGGCCCAGAAGTTTATAAATATAACCTTCCCTTTCAACTCTGATAAACGCCATATCATGGATGAACCCTTTCCGCTGGCATCTAATTCTGGCAACTCAAAGTCAGGCGCTTTAAGACCAACTGCAACAACAGCCCTCTGTATCTTCTCTTCTTTTGGAAGAAAGAAAAGGACTAATCCTGCAACAATAAGCATTAAGATTATTATTGTCCGTTTCATTTAAGCATGCTCTCCAGAATCATCATAGCATTCTTCCTGAAGGCATCAATGTTATGATTAAACGCATGGGGACTTGTCATAATATTACCAGCAATGATTAATGTGGAGGTTTCAGTAACGCCATACGCGCGAGCCATATCCAGCGCCTTCTGAACATCTTTAGCCTTATCCCCTGCCCTGAGTTTTTTACTAAAACTAATGCCAAGCCCCATCTTTTCCCCTATCTCTTTAAGCACTTTTATATCACCTATGTTCTTTTTTTCAACAAAATGGGCACGGAAAATGGCTTCCTTCATTGCCTCTGCCTTGAGCCTCCCCTGCGGGGTATCCTTATCAAGAAAATTTCCTGCATCTATAAGGATATAAGGAGAAAGCGTTTTTTCATGTTCAGTAAGGTAACCTGCGCGTCTTGCAACACCTCCAAAATCAGTCTTTGGAGAACAACCGCATGGTTCAAGCTCGCCATTCACGCCGCCTGTATAGAGGATATTGAGTGTCCTTCCCTGTCCATGAATGACACTTGGAAATAACATGGTTAACGTCATCAGGACATATAAAACAAAAAATCTCATATTAATTAACCCGGGGTTACGCAATTTTTATGTTTATATTAAGCTAAGACTTTGAAGGAATTATGAATTCTTATTCCTTGAATTAAATATTACCACATAATTTCCCTGAAAGGTCAAGCTTCTTGCATATACGCTAATCAGGCGATGATTTTCGGCTTGTCTCTTTTTGCGTTTACTATGCAGAGAAATCCAAATGGGTTTTTAAATGGATTTCTTAACTGATGAGGCGTATGCGGCGCAATATATAATGTATCCATAAAGTTCATTGTATGAGATTTTCTTCCAACTGTAACCTTCCCTTTTCCCCTTACGCATATAACAACATGTTCATGCTTGTGCGCCTCAAAGCTGCTGTGTCCCTTGGGAGCGATTTCAAAATACCTGACATGAAACTTTGATGTCTCTCTATGATTGCCGATTAATGTCTGTCTTGCAATGTCAGCCCATCCGCCTCTGCTTTGTTTATATTTCTCAATCTTTATTCCCTGCCATCTGAATTTGCCTCTGCGTTTATAGAGCCTGCTTTTCTTTTTTGCGTGTGTTTTTATGCCTTTTAAACCCTGCTCGGTTTTTTCGCCCCGGCGAATCCGCCCAAGCGCGGACCAGTCACAAGAAATTGGAGATTTCTTCTTTGGCATAATGAAATAGTTTAACATGTTTTAAAGTTCGATTTTGGCGGTTGGATGCTGCTGCTCTATCGCACTATCGCGAGGCGAGTTGCTTCCGCACTCAGGAGAGTTCGCCGAGAAGATATCTTGCAATCTCTGCAATTGTAGTGTATTGTAATACAAGAGGTGCTTTATGAGAACGGTATTGTCTGTCAGCCTGCCGGAAAACATGTCCGAGGAACTCGATAGGTTTGCAAAAGTCACCGGGCGCAACAAGAGCGACATCGTAAAGGAGTCTCTGAGCCTGTTTCTGTGGGAAACGAAGCTCAGGGCAGTGCAGAAAAAGCTCGGTCCAAAGGCAAAGAAACTCGGCATCGTCAGTGAAGAGGATGTTTTTAAAGCGATATCATGATTGCCGTATTTGATACTAATGTGCTCATTGCGGCAATCATCACAGAAGGAGTTTGCTCGAAATTATTGCATAGGGCACGCAGCCGGGAATTTTCGCTCGTATCATGTCCGTTCATAATGACCGAAATTCGGCGCATCCTCTCAAAGAAATTCCGCCTTTCACATGATGAAACCGCTTCGGCAATGGAGCCTGTCAGCGAGGCTATCGACCATGTTATTAAGCACAACGTCAAAATTACGGACATTTGCAGGGATGCCGATGACGACAACGTCCTCGCCTGCGCTCTCGCGGCTAAGGCGGCTTATCTTGTAACAGGAGATGCTGATCTGCTGGCGCTGAAAAACTTCAGAGGCGTCAAAATCATCAGCCCAAGGGACTTTGAAGCGTTGTTTGATTGAGTCCTGATTCCCCAGCTTCAGCTCTTGCTAACTTTTCGCTTTCCGACCTCCGCACTTTTGCACTTTTGTACTTCTGCACTATGGAACTTCTGTTCTATGGCACTTTTGCTCTATGGGGCTATGGAACTATCGAAAACCGGTCGGTGACCCTATTTTTTCCTATTTTGTTGCTCGCAGACTACCGGCCTCCTTCAGCCCCGCTGGATTTTTGGCTAAGGTACTGTTGCGCTATGGTACGACGGGACTGTCTGAAACCGGGCGTGCCCCTAATTATTCCTCATAAAACTGTGCTGAACTAGTTGCCCTGTTTTGATAAAAGCAGACTTATTTTTCTTAAATTATCAAAATTGCCAGGAGCAAATACGTTACTATAATCTTCAATCCTATCTATGGATTTAGGAT
>JAZDJF010000159.1:0-2428 GCA_043804165.1 Nitrospirota bacterium | reverse complement strand
CGCACAGTAAATGCGCTGATTATTCATTTATTATTTTGGCCTGTCTTCTTACTCCTTTGGAAAGAACTTGTAAAAGAGCCGCCGTCATTGCTTGATGCATTCAATGATTTGGCTGATAAGGGAAGTCAGAACACCGATACGCCACTGATGTGTTATAAGATGGCATACATGCTTTTGCCTCAAGAGCTTTCCCAAAATCCTCAAGCGACCTTAGAACGCATCCGCCGCTCTCAGCCTGTGAATGCCGGTGCGCTGTTCTACACAAAGGCATGTATGTCGTCAGGCTGCATGCCCAGACGCAAGGATGCTGCCGAATTCTACACTCACATAGGTCGCCTATCGCCGAAAAAAGCTTACTATATTATTCAGTATCCGACGCCATCACCGGTGTGTTTGGACGCTGGCTTGCCTGTTGTCTTGGCTCCGTATTTCTCTGCAGCGATCGTCGAAGAGACTACAGGAAGGATTTCCTATTACGTACTCGGCCAAGCATTGGAGAGGGCGAGGGACACATCCCATTTTTCCTAAGAAAGCACGCAGGGTCAACCCTGCAGAATATATTCCCCCTCTGTTTTTCTGTTAGGCTGGATTGCGGCAAATTGTGTATAATTAAACTAAATAAGAAGGGAGGGAAGGCATGAATTGGAGAGAAAGAATAAGTGTTGATCCTCTCGTATGCCACGGCAAGGCATGCATTAAAGGCACACGGATTATGGTTTCTGTAATTCTGGACAATTTGGCAGAAGGTGTAAATGAGGCAGAAATCTTAAAAAGCTATCCATCACTGAAACCTGAAGATATAAAAGCGGCCATTGCCTATGCTGCCGAACTGTCTCGCGAAAGACTGGTATCTGTGCCGGCATAAATAAGTATGCAGTTTAAGATAGATGAAAATCTGCCGACTGAAATTACAGAACTGCTTACTAAAGCCAGTTATGATGCGAAGACTGTAAATGACCAGCAGTTACAAGGCTCAAAAGACCCTGTTCTTATAGAAATATGCAAAAGTGAAAAGCGTGTTTTGGTTACTCTTGATACAGACTTCTCTGATATTAGAGCATATCCGCCAGAAAAATTTTCAGGCATTATTGTCCTAAGGGTTAGACTCCAGACAAAACATCACGTCATCAAAGTTTTCCGCAACATCATTCCTCTTATAAGTCGTGAGCCTCTGATACAGCATTTATGGATTGTCGAGGAAACAAAAATTCGTATTCGTGGTAAAGATGATTGATGCGGGGAAATTATTACTTTTTTCCTACATTTTATTCATCTTTACAACTTTTCCGTCCATCGCTCTGGCACACGAATATTCAATTGTCGTAAAAATTTCTGAGCAAAAACTTTATCTTTGGAATGATTGTTGAGATAAAGGAATAACCTATTTGATTGCCAGCATCCTGTCAAGAGCCCTTTTAGCAGGTATTCTGATATTATCCGGAACTTTGATTATATAGTTATTCTCTTTTAATGCCCTCAGAACGCTCTTAAGTGTTGTCTTTTTCATATTCGGGCAGATCATGTCTTTTCTTAAGGGGTAAAAAACCTTATCAGGGTTTTCCTTTCTCAGACGATACAGAAGGCCGATCTCTGTGCCTACAATGAATTCCTTGGCAGAGGATGCTGAGGCAAACCTGAGCATTCCTGACGTGCTCGTAACATGGTCAGCCATATCAAGCGCCTCAATCCTGCATTCAGGATGCGCCATCAAAACAGCATTGGGATGCTCTGCCCTCGCCTTCTTAACATCTTCCGGCGTTACCCTCTCATGAACATGGCAGAAACCGTCCCATGCAATCACCTGTTTTTTTGTATTCCTCGCTGCCCACATGGAGAGATTTTTATCAGGGATGCATATCACCTTATCTGATGGAAGGGATTCTATGACCTTCACGACATTTGCGGACGTGCAGCATATATCGCTTTCTGCCTTCACGTCTGCGGTTGTATTCACATAAGTGACAACAGGAACTCCGGGATGCTGTGCCTTTATGTCGCGGAGGGTGAATTCAGGAGGATAAGCATAAGGCGGCGGATTATCAAATCCAGGAAAACTCTTTCGCACAGGCCTCGCAGAATCAACTCTTATCATATCTGCCATAGGGCAGCACGCATCAATCTCTGTAAGCAGGACTGTCTTTTCAGGTGAAAGGATTGATGCGCTCTCAGCCATGAAATTAACGCCTGCAAAGACTATCACATCGCATTCTATCGTGGCTGCTGTCCTTGAAAGCTCAAGAGAGTCGCCCACAAAATCAGCTATGTCCTGAACTTCATCCCTCTGATAGTTGTGGGACAGGATTATTGCATGCCTCTGTTTTTTCAGCTTCAGAATTTCTTCTTGAAGAGCGAGATTTTCTGCAGACATCTAAAACCTGACTGAATTGGCTTTATTATTGTAAAGAGGGAAATTTGTGAAGAGGACTGT
>JAZDJF010000158.1:0-2446 GCA_043804165.1 Nitrospirota bacterium | reverse complement strand
CGCATAGTACAGTATTCAGCGTCATAATCAAGAAGTTCTGTAATTGTAGGATTTTTACCGCATACAGGACAATCAGGATTTTTAGGGACTTTAACTTTTCTGAAAGTTGTCTTGAGCGCGTTATAAATCAGTAATTCATTTTTTAAAACATCGCCCTTACCAAGAATAAGCTTCAACACCTCTGTTGCCTGAAGGACGCCTACGACTCCTGGCAGCACTCCGAGAAGACCAATTTCTTGGCACGACGGCACAAGGCCTGCCGGAGTCATTTCTTCAAATAGACACCTGTAGCAATGACCCTCTCCTGGAATAATCGTTGTAACCTGTCCTTCAAATCTCAGGATTGCCCCGCTGACAAGCGGCTTTCCCGCCATTACACAAGCATCGTTAACAAGATACCGCGTAGGAAAATTATCGCTGCAGTCAATCACAATATCGTAATCTTTTATCAGATCCATAATGTTATCTTTTGAAATCCTCTGTTTTAGAGCTATGACGTTCACATCAGGATTCAAGGACTCAAAGGTGTTTTTTGCAGATTCAACTTTAGGTTTCCCGAGTGTCTTGACACTATGCGCTATCTGTCTCTGGAGATTGCTTAACTCAACCTCATCATTATCTATTATCGCTATTGTCCCGATACCGGCAGCAGCAAGATAGTAGCCGACAGGGCATCCCAGTCCTCCTGCTCCGATAATAAAGACCTTTGCAGCAAGCAGTTTTCTCTGACCTTTTCCACCAACCTCAGGAAGAATAATGTGACGGCTGTATCGCTGAAGCTGGTCTTCTGTGAATTCGCTCATTCCTTTTCCTTTCGTATCTGAAGAATCCAGTCAGTATCGTTAATCTTTTCAACCTTCAAAACCTTCTGCCCGTGGTCTTCCATTGTTCAATGTCCTCTTTGAGATTTATGTTTACAGTTTATAATATTTTTAGTCACAAAATCTACAAATTATAATCGGGTATTAAATCAATTTGAATTTATTGGCGCTTTTTGGTATAGTTCTATAATTTGTATGGAAGACAGAGATAAGAAATATTTGCTTGAAGCGATTCTTTTTCTTTCAGGCGAGCCTGTAACGTTGTCGTCTTTGAAAGACGTCACTGAGATGCAGGAGACTGAACTTAAAAAATTTATGGATGAACTTATGACAGACTACAGGGAAAGGGATGGAGGAGTCCTGATTACTGAAATAGCCAACGGTTACCAGATGATAACAAACACTGCGTATGCTCCTTTTCTGAAGAAATTCAGAGCCAAGAGCGCCTCTGCAAAACTTTCAGCATCAGCCCTTGAGACACTTGCAATAATCGCATACAGGCAGCCAATTATCAAAGCTGAGATAGAACAATTAAGAAGCGTAAATTCAGACGGAGTTGTAAAGACACTCCTTGACAGAAAACTTGTAAAGATACTCGGGAGAAAAGAAGCTCCGGGCAGACCCCTGCTTTACGGGACTACAAAAGAGTTCCTGCAGTATTTTGGGTTAAAAGACCTGACAGATCTCCCCACCCTCAGAGACATTGAAAGGGAAGAGGCTGCTTGATGACAGGAGGAATCATATGAAAAGATTTTGCCTTGTTGCTGCAATATTATTAATTTTTTCAGCTTATGCTAATGCAGATGTGACATATACAATAAAAAAGGGTGACACCCTTTCCAGAGTCTCAAAAAAATTCAAGGTAAGCATTAAGGAAATCCGCAGCCTTAACAATCTTAAAAAATCATCAAGGCTGAAAATAGGACGAACCTTAATAGTCAAGAAGACAGGCCCGAAGACCTACACTGTCAGAAAAGGCGACAGCATTAACAGGATTGCAAAGAAATTCAATATTGACGCCGAGGAGCTGAAAGACATTAATCTGCTTGACTCTGATTCCTTAAAGCCGGGGCAGAAACTCCTCCTTGAAGCCGAACCTGAGATTGAAACCGCAAAGATAAACTTAGAGGAAGAGATAAAGAGCATCTCGGAATCAGAAGAAATAGCTGAGATGAATGCAAAAGATCGGCTTCTATTATTTGCAAAAAAGTTTATTAACATCCCGTATAAATTTGGCGGCAATAGCATTATGGGCATTGATTGTTCAGCGTATGTTCAGAAAGTTTACAGCCTCATCGGAATAACCATCCCGCGTTCAGCAAGGCTTCAGTTCAAGGAAGGAGAAATCGTTGACAGGGATTCTCTCTCTATTGGCGACCTTGTATTTTTCAGGACATATGCCTCATTCCCCTCTCATGTAGGCATATATCTGGGGAACGACCTTTTTATACACGCATCTTCAAAGGGTAAAAAAGTCAGCATAAACAGCCTTAAAACTCCATACTACTTCAAGAGGTTTATAGGCGGAAAACGATTCATCATAGACAATGCGGAAATAGAAATAACAAAACAGCTCCACGAAGGATAGCATCAGCCGTCATACATAACCTTGCCCATATCGCTTA
>JAZDJF010000157.1:0-5103 GCA_043804165.1 Nitrospirota bacterium | reverse complement strand
ATAGTCAGATTCTGGATAGTCGGAATAATGCTGGCTCTTCTGAGCCTTGCAACATTAAAGCTGAGGTGATTATGAAACAGTCAACAGAGCAACAGAGCAGTAGAGCAACAGAGCAGCAGGAAGATACAACTGCAAAAACTTTTTCTTTATCTGCTGCTCTACTGGGCTGCTGGGCTACTGCCCTTATCTCACTGTTCACTATCCACTGTTCACTATTCACTGCTTATGCTGATGAGATTTCCTCAAAGGCAGCAGTTGTTATGGAGACTTCAACAGGCAGGGTCCTGTTTGCAAAAAATCCAAATCTGAAACTGCCTCCTGCAAGCACAACTAAACTTGTGACAGCCATGGTTGTTCTTGACAGGGCTAAGATGAGCGATACAGTGACAATCAGCAAGGCAGCGGCAAATGTGCCTTCGCTTAGGGAGACTAAACTGAGGGCAGGAGAGACTTTGACTGTAGAGACTCTTCTTTACGCTGCGCTTATAAGGTCGGCAAATGACGCTGCCTTTGCGCTTGCAGAGGTTGTTGCCGGCTCGGAGAAGAAATTCGTGCAGCTTATGAACAGAAAGGCTATTGCAATCGGAGCATCCAACACAAGGTTTATAAATACTACAGGACTTCCTGGCCGCGGTCAGCATATAACAGCATATGACCTCTCAAAGATAATGAGGTATGCGCTTAAATATCCTGTGATAAAAGAGATTATAGGCAAGAAAGAGGCAGAGATATCTACGGAACAGGGCAGGACTATAACCCTTGAAAATACGAACAGGCTTCTATGGTCTGATAATGGAGCAGTCGGCGGCAAGACAGGATATACGAAAGCGGCAAGGCATTGTTTTGTGTACGCTGGCGAAAAAGAAGGCGAGATGGTGATAGTTGCTATTCTGGGAGCGCAGCGCAGAGAGGCTTTATGGAATGAGGCAGAGAAGCTTGAAACAAGAGGTTTTGCTGTTATTGCAAGCAATGAACAGCCGGTTGTTTATTTCACAAAGGCGGATTATAAAAAGCGTTCAAAACTGAAGGCGCATCAAAAAACTAACAAGAAAAAGTCTGCCAAAAGTGCATCAAAAAAGAAGCTGAATAAGGCAAAGACCACTAAAAAGTACAATGTTAGCCCCGCAAATGAGAGCAAAAAAGCAAAGGATAAAGGTATTGCTAAAAACGTGGCATATGGAAATAAGGGATAAGAATATACTTGTTTTCGGTCTTGCAGAGAGCGGTGTTAGCGCTTCAAATCTGCTTGCCAGTCTTGGCGCAAAGGTAACGGTTACTGACAGCAAACCAAAAGAAGCGTTAATGAAATATGTTGAAAGGCTTCTGCCTCCGGTAAGGCTCAGTCTTGGCGGGCATCCTGACGGGATACCGCAAGGCGTGGATATGATAGTGCTGAGTCCAGGTGTGCCGCCTGGCATCCAGCCGTTGAAGAAGGCTATGGAGATTGGGATAAGGATTATCGGCGAACTTGAACTTGCGTATCAGGTAGCAGCGAGCAGTAATCGGCAGGCAGCAAGCGGCAAGACTCCGAAGTTTTTGGCTATCACAGGAACAAATGGTAAATCAACCACTACAACATTATTAAACGAGATGTTAAATAGAGGAGGCTTCAGGACAATTCTGGGAGGGAATATAGGGAATGCCCTGACAGAGGAGATACTGAAAATAGCTGCAAGTCAGGTTTCAGGTGTCAGGTTTCAGGTGTCAGAAGATTTTCAGATAACTCTTCTCTCTCAACTCTCAACTCTCAACTATATTGTCGCTGAGGTGTCAAGTTTTCAGCTTGAGTCAATAGAGATGTTCAGGCCTGCAGGCGCATCCATCCTCAATATCACGCCTGACCATATGGACAGATACCATTCAATGGAAAAGTACAAAGACGCTAAGGCGCAGATATTCGCAAACCAGAAGGAAGGAGATTTCCTTGTCCTTAATGCGGATGACCCTGAGACACTCAAAGTGAGAAGTGCGAAGTTGGAAGTGAGGAGTGAAAAGCCAAGAATCTATTATTTCAGCCGTAAAAAAGAAGTAAACGGAATTTATTTTAAAGATGGTATTGTTTTCGCTAATTTCACTAATTCTTCACTTTTAACTTCCAACTCAAAACTGATAAAGGCTGATGAGATAAACATTAAAGGTGTTCACAACCTGGAGAATGCCATGGCTGCCTCGGCCATGGCTCTCCTTGCAGGCTGTCCGGCAGATGCAGTTATAAGCGCCTTGAAAGATTTTGAAGGGCTTGAACACCGTCTTGAACTTGTCAGGGAATTTGAAGGCGTGGATTACATCAATGACTCAAAAGGCACGAATGTGGATGCGGTGGTAAAGTCGCTTGAGAGCTTTTCAATGCCTGTAATTCTGATTGCAGGCGGAAGAGACAAAGACGGAGATTTTTCTCTCCTGAGTTCTCTCGTAAAGAGCAGAGTAAAAAAACTCGTTCTCATCGGAGAGGCAAGGGAAAAAATAAAAGAATTTCTTGGCGGACTAACAGAGACCATATTTGCGGATAATCTAAAAGAGGCTGTGATGATATCCAGAAAATCAGCATCAAAAGGCGATGTTGTGCTCCTCTCTCCTGCATGTGCGAGTTTTGATATGTTCAGGGATTACAAAGACAGGGGAGAGCAGTTTAAAAAGATTGTGAAGGGTTTATCCTGAGATGAATAAAACGTATGACAGATGGTTTTTGTTAATCACGTTTTTCCTGCTTGGTTTGGGGGCGCTCATGATATACAGTTCAACGGCAGTTGTATCCCCGGCCATGTCAAAAAAAGATATAACGCAGTTTTTTTATTTTAAGAGGCATCTGTTTACGATGCTGCTCGGATTTGCAGCAATGTTTGCCGCTTACAGATTAAGGCCTGAGACCCTTAATAAAATAACATTGCCTTTACTTATATTTTCCTTTCTGCTTCTTGTTCTTGTCTTTGTGCCGGGAATGGGAATATCGGCAGGCGGAGCAAAAAGATGGTTAAGACTCTGGCCCTCGACCTTTCAGCCCTCAGAGCTGGTCAAGCTTTCAATGGTTATATTCCTTGCTAAATATATGTCAGCATATAATTACAGGACAGACAGCTTCGCCTCTTTTATAAAGCCTATCGCAATTATGGCGGTGTTCCAGGTCATATTTCTCAAACAGCCTGACTTTGGCGCTGCCATAAGTCTCGGCATAATTACACTTGCCATGCTGTTTTTTTCAGGCATGAAGCTGAGGTATTTGTTATCCATGGCAGTATTTGCGCTTCCTGTAGCAGTAAATCTTATAAGAGAGCCATACAGATGGAAGCGTGTTACATCTTTCCTTAATCCGTGGGATGACCCTCAGGGAAGCGGCTTCCAGCTTATACAATCGTTTATTGCCCTCGGCAGCGGAGGGATTAAAGGGGTCGGCCTTGGCGAAAGCAAACAGAAGTTGTTGTTCCTGCCTGAAGCCCATACTGATTTTATTTTCTCGCTTGTCGGCGAGGAACTCGGGCTGATAGGCGCGGGTGTAATTATTTTCCTTTTCGTGATGTTGTTTGTGAGGGGGATAGCCGCTACTAACAAGGCTAAGGACAGCTTTGTATATTATCTGTCTTTTGGCCTTTCAATAATGATTGCGCTTCAGGCGCTGATAAATTTCTCTGTTGTAACAGGGATGATTCCGACAAAGGGGCTTCCCCTGCCGTTTATAAGTTACGGGGGGTCATCTCTGCTTGTGAATATGGCGGCAGTAGGCATTCTTCTTAATCTTTCAAAAGGGGAAGACAGCGAAAGAGTTGTTGGCAGGACAAAAGAACTGGTAATGAGAAAAAAGGCACTGAGGGCGGTATATGGGAATAAACAATTTTAAGTTTAAAGTTAAAAGTTTAAAGTTAAAAGTTTCCAGAATTTTTAACTTGAGGTTCTTCCAGAAGTCGTCATTCCCGTGCAAACGGGAATCCAGAAGTTTTTGCAGCATATTGAAAAGACTGGATTCCCACTTTCGTGGGAATGACAAATTCTTCTCTTTTTATGATTTTTGCAAGAGGCTCTTTTCATTTTTCATTTTTCATTTTAAATTGGAAGTTGTATGAGGGTGATTATCGCAGGAGGCGGCACCGGAGGGCACATTTTCCCAGGTATAGCTATAGCAGAGGAATTAAAAAGAAGAGAGGGTAAAACAGAAGTGATATTCATAGGCACGGAACACGGAATTGAGGCGAGGATTATTCCGCGTGAAGGGTATCCGATAAAATTTCTGAGGGCAGAAGGCTTTGTCGGCGTATCTCTATTGAGAAAGATTAGAGCTTTATGGAAGATGCTGTTTTCAGTTGTTGACTCTTACGGAATTCTTAAGGCGGTATCTCCTGATATTGTGATAGGGGTGGGAGGCTATGCGTCTGTAGGGCCTGTGCTTGCGGCATCCATGATGTCAATCCCTGCAATGATAGTAGAGCAGAATTCTGTGCCCGGACTTGCGAATAAGATACTTGGGAAGTTTGTCGGAGCCATAGGGGTAACGTATCAGGAGAGCATATCGTTTTTTCCGAGGGCAAAGACATTTTTCACAGGGAATCCTATCAGGACTCGCATTCTGACAGGAAGCAGGGACGCAGCCTATGACATCTTTTCACTTGATAGAAATAAGTTTACGCTATTTGTCTTTGGCGGCAGTTCAGGCGCAAGGAACATAAACCGGGCAGTGGTGGATTCCTTTAATCATATGCTTGACCTCAAGGAGAAGATACAGTTTCTGCACCAGACAGGCGACCACGGCTACGAGCACGTCAGGGAGTCTTACCGAAAGTGGGGATTCATGGGTACGGTGACGCCGTTTATATATCAGATGGCAGAGGCGTACGCAGTTGCAGACCTCGTAATATCAAGGGCAGGCGCAACAACCCTTGCTGAACTCACCGCTATTGGCAAGTCTGCAATCTTAATCCCTTATCCCTATGCAGCAGGACATCATCAGGAGCTTAATGCCGGGAAGCTGCTTGAACTGAAGGCGTCAAAGATGATACTTGACCATGAATTAACAGGAGAAATCCTGGCGGAAAATATCAGAGAACTTTATGCGAACAAAGAGTTGAGGTATGAGATGGAAAGGCAAAGCAGATCCGTAGGCAGACCGGATGCTGC
>JAZDJF010000156.1:0-2731 GCA_043804165.1 Nitrospirota bacterium | reverse complement strand
AGAGCTTTTGATGAGCACAGGCAGTGATATACGCCTGTACTCATTAGGCGCTGCCGGAGACCTCAGCAGTCTTTATGAGATTAAAGGCTCTTCCAGGGATGACCATCTCTGGCTGGATGTTTTGGATATCAACAGGGATGGCAGGGATGAGGTTGTACTCACCATGATGGAAGACGATATGGTTTCTTCACGCATCTATGAGTTTACGAATGGTAAATTTTCCGTACTGTGGGAAGGCAATGTTTTCTTAAGACGTATAGGCAATGAACTTATTGCTCAGGAATATGAGCGGGGGGAAGGGTATAAAGGCGCTGTCTTTAAAGTTGTATGGGATAATGGATATAAAAAAGGAGACAATGTAAGCATTCCCCGCGGCGTGAATATTTACGATTTTATTTTTATAAATGAGCCTGTCGGAATCGACTCGCAACGAGACGGCAAAAGGTTAGTGCTTGCATATGATGACGCAGGGCATTTGAATCTTTATGATGAGGGCATAAGGATATGGAGAAGCAAGGGGGATTATGGAGGCTTTCAGACAACATTTAAGCGTGTAACGCCGACTATAATGGTGGAAAGAGGTGAATGGGCGGTAAAGGACAGGCTTTTTATGCAGAACAGGGAAATACTTGTTATAAAGAGAATTCCCCTTGTCGGAATGGCTAAGGGCATAGGATACAGCAAATCACAGATTAGAAGTTTATGGTGGACCGGAGTTTCCATGGAGGAAAGGACTATCATAGACGATATACCTGGAAAAGCCCTTGATTATACAATCGCGGACAATAGAATCATTGTGCTTGATATGCCTATGCTGGGAATAAAATTCAAGAATATCCTGAAAGGGGAAAACCCTATTGGAACAGCGCTTTATATATACCCGCTGAAAGGGAGGTAATGTTGTCATACGATAAAATACCAGCGCATGTGGGAGTGATAATGGACGGCAACGGAAGATGGGCGGAACTGCGCGGTTTTTCCCGGATAGAGGGGCACAGAAGGGGAGCGGAGAGGGCAAGAGAGATTATTACAGCGGCAATTGAGGCAGGAGTCAGGGTATTGACCCTTTATACCTTTTCCCTTGAAAACTGGCAAAGGCCAAAGGACGAAGTTACTGCGCTGATGAAGATTCTTGAGATATATCTGCGGAATGAATTCAATGAATTTATGGATAAGAAAATTGTCTTCAGAACCATAGGAGAGGTATGGAGGCTGCCGGAAAATGTGCAGGAGCTTATTGCTGAGACAGAGCGGAGAACAGCAGCCAACACCGGCATGACGCTGGTGGCGGCACTGAGCTATGGCGGAAGGAACGAGATTATAAGGGCAGTAAAGAAAATTGTTTCTGCAAAAATGAACCCCGATGATATTACAGAAGAGTTTTTTGAATCCTTCCTTGACACCTCAGGCATCCCTTCCCCCGACCTTATAATAAGAACGAGCGGTGAAAGGCGTGTGAGTAATTTCCTGCTCTGGCAGGGCGCATATTCTGAATTTTATTTTACAGAAACACTCTGGCCTGATTTTACAAGGGATGAGTTTCTGATTGCGCTTTATGATTACCAGACGAGGGAGAGGAGATTCGGCGCTGTTCCTGCGAGTGTAAAGCCCTGACATGCATTTAAAAAGATTGATTATCGCCGCAATTTTACTGCCTCTCATTTATTTCTATATCACCAAACTGCCTGCTGAATATTTTCTTTTCCTTCTTGTGATTGTCGCTGCTGCCGCGCAGTATGAATTTTATTCAATGTATAACGTTAAGGGTTTTTTAAGATATGCGGGGATAGGTTTTGGCGCAGCGGTGATTTTCTGCATGTTTTTTTTAGGGACTTTTTCTGCTGACCTGTTCGTTTTTTCATTCCTTGCAATTGTCACTTTGAGGCTTTTTTTAAGGCGTAATGCTTCCTCTGCGCTTCATGATGCGGCGTCTGTGGTAACTGCTGTGATATATATCCCATGGCTGCTTGGGTATCAGCTTTATCTCAGGGAAAACGGCTCTGAGTGGATAATATTCCTTTACGGGTGTGTGTGGGCGTCAGATAGTCTGGCTTATTGTATAGGCAAGGGCATCGGCAAAAGGAAACTATATGAAGAGATAAGCCCGAACAAGACAATTGCAGGCGCTGTGGGCTCAATAGCAGGAGGCATGGCTGGCGCAGTTATCCTTAAGATTACGCTTGTAAATTACATTGCGGTGTCTTTGGTGGAAGCTGCCGTTCTTGGAATAATTATAGGAATGGTGACTATCATAGGCGACCTTGCAGAATCAATGTTCAAGCGTGACGCAGGCGTCAAAGACTCAAGCAGCATAGTGCCTGGGCACGGCGGCATGCTGGACAAGATTGACAGCCTGCTATTTGCAGGGCCTGTGCTGTATTGGATTTCTATAACATTCGGCTTAATAAAATGAAACATGTAACGATTTTAGGCTCGACAGGCTCCATAGGGCGAAGCGCGCTTGAGGTAATCTCAAGATGCCGTGACAGGTTTAAGGTTGTCGGGCTGACCGCTAAAAACAACATAGAACTGCTTGAAGAACAGATTAAGGCGTTTAATCCTGAGATTGCGGCGGTGGCTGATGAGACAGGCGCTTTGGAACTCAGAAAGAAACTCGGGATAAGGGTGCTTTCAGGCGACAACGGCATTGCAGAGGCTGCATCGTACAATAAAGCTGATTTTGTTCTTTCAGCGATAATCGGATTCGCTGGCCTTTTTCCGACACTTTCCG
>JAZDJF010000155.1:0-5970 GCA_043804165.1 Nitrospirota bacterium | reverse complement strand
AAGCCATCCGAATTTATTGGAGAATGCCATAAGTATATTCCCTCTTATTCTTGCCTGCAGGTTCTCTTCTGTTTTGTCATCTGGAAGCCCTTTGAATTCCATTTTAAGACTTTCACGGTAAACTTCAAATATATTGCTGATAGGCGCCTCAATTATTTTAATGCCGAGACTTCTGGCGAGTTCATAAACATCTTCACTGCTTTCTTTTGATGTATATGGAGACGGCATAAAGATACCTGAAACATTTTCTTTGCCTATGGCATCAACTGCAATCGCAGCTACAAGCGAAGAGTCAAGCCCACCGCTCAAACCTATAACAGCTTGCTTAAAATCATTCTTAATAACATAATCTCTGGTGCCTAAAACAAGCGCTTTATAAACCTCTTCTTCGAGTGAACTTATCCTGGGTGAAATATGTTTTTTATCTGCCTGACCTAAACCGTCAAGGACTATCTCCGAGATAATCATCTCTTCTTCAAACTGCCTTCCCCTGACTATAATCTTTCCTGTTTTATCAGCTATGAAACTTCCCCCGTCAAAAACAAGTTCGTCCTGCCCCCCGACTGTGTTTAGATACGCAATTACCACTTTATTGTCAGATGCCCTTTCAGAAATCATCCTTTCCCTTAAATGCGCCTTGCCCATATGATACGGGGAAGCATTTATATTCAAAATGACCTCAGCGCCTGCAATAGCCTGATACTTTGCCGGGCCTTCGGGATACCATATGTCTTCGCATATATTTACGCCAAGTTTTATATTCTCGATATTATAGACAGGGGTTTCGGTCCCTGCCCTGAAGTATCTGTATTCGTCAAAGACTCCATAGTTTGGAAGAAACACCTTGTGGTACACACCAATCATCTTACAGTTCTGGATTATCGCAGCAGCGTTGTAAAGAATACTGTCTTTTCTGTCAACAAAGCCAACAACAGCCGCTATATCTTTTGTATTTTCAATAACCCTGTTTAATGCCTCAAGGTTATCGTCTATGAAATGCCTTTTAAGGAGGAGGTCCTCAGGCGGGTAGCCCGTAATTGACAGTTCGGGGAATATAACCAGAGAAGATTTCTTTTCCCTTGCTTGCTGGATGTAATCGCAAATCTTTAAGACATTGCCTTCAATGCCGCCAACAGTAGGATTAATCTGGGCAAGGGCAATTTTGATTGTCTTCATAAGTAAATCCCGTTAGAAAGTATGATTTTAAAAATGTTAATACTTTTATTATAGCATCTTAGCCGCAAACGCAAATGTAAGAACTTTTTAACGGGATAAATGATAATTTGAAGTGCTTCCATTTGTAAAGCAGTTGACATATAATACTCCATGGATTTTCTGAATATACTGTTTCCTGTTTCCGGCGTGAAGACTAATATCCTGTTGCCGCCGCTTGTTGCACTGGTTGTCTCTTTTTTTACTTCCATGGGCGGGGTTTCAGGTGCATTTCTCTTATTACCGTTTCAGATGAGTGTCCTTAACTTTACCAGCCCTTCTGTGAGTGCTACGAACTTTGTCTATAACATTGTTGCAATCCCAAGCGGGGTCTACCGTTATCTTAAGGAAGGCAGAATGGCATGGCCGCTGACCTGGGTTGTCATTGTAGGTACACTACCGGGTGTTTTCATAGGATATTATCTCAGAGTTTGGTATCTGCCTGATCCAAGGACGTTTAAACTTTTTGTCGGATGTGTATTGCTCTATATTGGTGTCCGTCTAATCTATGAAATTACAGGCAAGGCAAAAGTAAGTAAAACAAAGATGAAGGCATTGGAAGATAAATTTAAGGAGAGGGCAAAACAGATTAAAGAACAACAAAAAAGCAGAGTAGCATCAGGCCTTCCTCCAGAGGCTGTTGTGAAAACAATTTCAGTAAGCTTGAAAAAGGTGGAATACGAGTTCTGGGGAGAGATATTTTCATTCAGTACGGTTGCTATGTTCTTTCTCGCCTTTTTCGTCGGAATAATCGGAGGTACTTATGGGATCGGCGGAGGCGCAATCATTGCACCATTCTGCGTTGCAGTTTTTCATCTACCTGTTTACACAGTTGCCGGAGCAGCCTTACTGGGAACCTTTATCACTTCTGTTTTAGGAGTAATTTTTTACAGCGTCATTCCCGCAAAAGCTGGAATGGTCACAGCACCTGACTGGCTCCTCGGATTTCTCTTTGGAGCAGGAGGATTTATCGGTATCTACTTCGGTGCACGGTTTCAAAAATTCGTTCCCCAGAAGTTTATTAAACTCATGCTTGGTATAGTCATCGTTTCTCTTGCATTGAGATACATTTTGCAGTTTTTTGTGTAACTCAGGCTGCATATTCAGGTAAAATATAAAAGTTCATCGCGGAAGTGAGTGGGTAAAACTATGAGGGTTATTGCATTTTTAGGAAGTCCGAGAAAGGACGGCAATACAGAGCTTCTGCTGAATGAAGCAATAAAAGGGGTTAAGGTTTCCGTCTCTGCTGTGCAGGTCTTTAACCTCAATCTCATGAAGATATCACCATGCCAGGACTGTGGGGGATGCGACGAAACAGGTGAGTGCATTGTTGAAGACGAGATGTCTCAGATTTACAATGCAATAAGAACTGCGGACAGAATCATACTTGCATCGCCGGTCTTTTTCTTCGGGCTCAGCGCGCAGACAAAGATAATGATTGACAGGTGTCAGGCATTCTGGTGCGAAAAGTACCTGCTAAAAAAGCCGATTCCCGAAGGCGAATTCGGAAGGAAAGGACTTTTATTGCTCGTAGGTGGCATGGAAAAGGAGGCAGGGATTAAGTGTTCCGAGGCAACTGCAAGGGCATTTTTCAGAACCATCAGCGTGCCTGAACACAGGACATTGAGTTTTCTTGGTGTTGATGCAAAAGGCGTAATCCTCCAGCACCCTACTGCCCTCAAAGAGACTTATGAGGCAGGTAAGGAATTGGTTAACATCTAATCCAATATTTTCCTTGACAATAAAATCACCCATGCAGATAAAAAAATGGAACGGTTCTATTTTAAAACTGCCCACAACGGGCGCATAACAACGGCACAAGCGTAAAGTGACAAACCTGACGGCTTCGCTTGTGCCGCAAACGTTATCTGTGCATTACAGGCCAAAACGACAACAATTCTTATCCTGACTTTTCACTCTTTGAATTCTCGCGAAAAAATATCTCCGGCGACTGCATACTCTGTATAAACATGGGCATCAGGAATGATGAAATAATCTTTGCCTTTCCCAAAAATCCCCCCCCCTTTTTACTAAAGGGGGGCAAGGGGGGATTACTTTCTTTATGATTTCTGTAATTCTCCGCCAGATAATCTTTGAGCTTCGGGAAGCACTTCAGTGTAAGCCCCATGGTTTCAAAAAAATCATTGAGAGGCAGTCCTGTCTTTTCAAGGGGCTTTAATATATTGCCGAGCCCTGCTACAAGGACATCCAGCGGTGTTGATGCTGTGAGGATCTTTGCGCCTGCAACCATAAAGAATATCCTCAGTGTCCTTATTGCCGCAATGTGCATCCCTTCTGCCGTAATGACAACCGCACCAATATTATAGAGAATCTTTCCGTGACTGAAAAAAACATTGCTCATAAAAGTAAAGGCAAGAAAAAAGCTTATGGGGATCCACCCCCTCTTAAGAGACGCTATGGGGATTCTCAGGAGCAATATCGAAAGAGCAATCAGTATAAGGATATATGCAGAGAGGTCCTGGATTAAAAAGAGAGAGACAATGAAAATAACATACAGGATAATTTTTAACTCGGAAGACAAGGTTATTTTTCCGCCCCGACGGATCTCTGACGCCCTGCCATTTTCTGCATCTTTGGCGCTGCAGCCATATAAGTATCAATACCATCAGCAATTGCCTGCGCAATATAATCTCTGTAAGACTCTTTTGAAAGCAGATTCTCCTCCAAAGGATTGCTTATAAATGAGACCTCTGCCAGAACAGAAGGCATTCTTGCGCCGAAAAGCACATAAAAAAGCGCATTTTTAACGCCAAGGTTTTTTATGTCGTTATAATTTTCACCAAGGGTTGACACTATCGATTCCTGAACATAATTTGCAAGCTTTATTGATTCATCTCTCTTAAGGTCCCTTCTCAAATCACTCAGCATTATATCAACGTCGCTCTTATACCTTTTCATCTGTTCTTTCATCTTCTTCAAAGATATTGCATTCTCCCTTGCCGCAACCCTTATGGATTCCTCATCGTTTGTCCAGTTAAGAAGATATGTCTCAACGCCACTCGCTGTCTTCTTGGGGCTTGCATTAACATGTATTGATATAAACAGATCTGCATTCTTGCTGTTTGCAAAGGCAGTTCTCTCTTCCAGGGGGATAAACACATCCTTATCCCTTGTCAGCAATATCCTGAAGTTCTTATTTTTTGAAAGAATCGTTCTTACTTTCAAGGCAATATCTAAAACAATGTCCTTTTCATAAAGACCGTTAGGCCCGACTGCGCCGGGGTCGTGCCCGCCATGTCCGGGGTCAAGCACAATGGTCTTTACAGCAGACGCCATGTCGTGAGTGTTAGCAGCCTTTTCATGTCCATAAACGTCAATGACAAGCCTTGCAGGGTCCTCAAGGACAAATACCTTAAACTCCTTTATCTCCTCCAAATCCAGCACTACTCTCACAGTATCCTGATTGAACTGCCCTGCCCTAACTGTCTTTAATATCCCGTCTCCGACAGGAAGCGTGGTCTTTATCTCTTTTGAAATTCTGCTGTTTTTTAGATCAAAATAAAGCCGGTCTGGATTTGCAATGCGATTTTTGGAGAATTCAACAGGAGCGGAAAGGTCAACAACAACCCTGGTATATCCTTTAGACGTCCAATGCCTAAGATCAAGAACCTCAATTCTATCTTCAGAACTGCTTATGGCAGGCGATAATATTATGAGGAAAAATAAAAGGATGCACGATGCACGATGCACGATGCATGATGCATGTATATCCTGCATCCTGTATCTTGCATCTTCTCTCATACTGCCTGAACAGCGGTAATCTCAGGGATTTCGCGCTTGATAGTTGCCTCCACCCAGTTCTTCATCGTAAGCGTGGACATCTGACATGTCCCGCATGCGCCCTTCAGTTTTACATACATGACATTATCTTTTATATCCACAAACTCTATATCTCCGCCCTCAGACCTGAGACCTGCCCTTACCTTTTCAAGAACAACTTCAATCTTTTCCCTTGATACCATAAATTCCCTCCGTTATTATCTTTAATCATAAAGGATATTCGTTCATTTATTCAAGAGATGGGAGCGGCTTCCTTGAAATCCGACAGCATTTAATTTTACTATAAGCAATGGTTGGCGGATTACTTAAAAAACTATTTGGCACAAAAAACGAGAGAGAAATTAAACGTCTCATGCCGCTTGTTGAGCATATAAACTCTTTTGAGCCTCAGATAAGCAGCCTCAGCGACAGCCGGCTAAAGGATAAAACCCCTGAATTCAAAAAACGGCTTGAACTCGGCAAAACGCTTGATGATATACTGCCAGAGGCATTTGCTGTTGTAAGAGAGGTCTCAAAAAGAACGCTTAAGATGAGGCATTTCGATGTCCAGCTCCTCGGCGGCATAGTGCTTCACGAAGGGAAAATTGCAGAGATGAAAACAGGTGAAGGGAAGACGCTTGTTGCCACTCTTCCTGTTTATCTGAACGCCATTGAAGGCAGGGGTGTGTATATCGTTACAGTAAACGACTACCTCGCAAGAAGGGATGCCAGGTGGATGGGGCCTATTTACAATTTTCTCGGCATGAGTGTGGGTGTCATTGTACATGGACTTACCGACGAACAGAGACAAGTTGCCTACAACTCTGACATTACCTATGGCACGAACAACGAGTTCGGCTTTGACTATCTCAGGGACAACATGAAATACGATATTTCACAGTATGTCCAGCGGGAACTTAACTATGCAATAGTTGACGAGGTGGACAGCATTCTTATTGACGAGGCAAGGACCCCTCT
>JAZDJF010000154.1:0-3392 GCA_043804165.1 Nitrospirota bacterium | reverse complement strand
GCGGAGTTGAGAAACCATTTGCAGGCACATCATCTGCAAGCTGTTCATCCTGCAGCAAATCAACCTGCACAAGTTGTCACTGAGATTAATCCGAGTTTTTTACTCAGGCTGACGGAACGGGTTTGCTCTGAGAACACGGCTTAGTTTCAAAGGGCTACCTTCAAATATGAATATTGCAGTGCCGCGCTCCTCTGCTGTCTGCTCTCCCACAACCCATTTCCCGCTCCATGCGATTTTCATGGATACAGATGTTTTCTCTATCTCAACCCATTTTGGAGAAAACGTAAGCTCTGCCTTATCAAATCTCTTTATTGCGCCAAGAAGCTCCCTGTAACCCTCTTTTGTTGTGTTCCTTTCAATTACTGCAAGGTCTCTTTTCAGGTAGGCTTCCTTTATTTCCTCTGCTAAGGCAATTGCCTCCTGGGCTGTTTTTGATTCGTCGGTAACTTTTTTAACCTCTTTTCCCCCGCAGGATAAAAGCGAAAATACTGCAATTAATAATAAGATTAGCGCCTTTTTCATATTGCCTCCGGGTGTTCTCACGGTCTTTTGAAACTAATTGATTTTTCTATTGCCTTTTTAATCCCCTCTCTTAATTCGGCATCATGTATCGGGGATACAGTTTTTTCTATGTAAGAACGGTCGTCTGCTGTGATTGGCTTGTGGAGGATTTCCTCCACCTTTTTTTCTTTTTCCCATGGAATGACCTTTCCCAGCCTGAGACGGACTGCTTTTACTCCAAAGCCATGGAGTTTATCAGCCATTTTATCTTTATAAAAACTGAGTTGCTGTATCCACATGGGTGAATCTACATTAATGAGCAGTTCTCCTTCTTTCAGAATTGCCGGGAACATATGAAGAGAGACAGGCTTTTCAAAAATATCCGCCCACCCTGCCTTTATGCGTCCCAGTTTTACTGCGTCTTCTATTTTAAGATTCTTAATCAGAGGAGCAAGCAGAGAATCAGCCCTTTTCACTAAACAGCCTTTTTGACTTTACCTGAGCGCAGGCACCTTGTGCAGACGTATTCTCTCTTTGAGCCGTGAGATGTTACTATCTTTGTCCTCTGCAGATTCGGGAGCACCTGCCGCTTTGTTCTGTTGTTTGCATGGCTTACATTATTGCCTATTGTCCTTGTCTTTCCGCATACAAAACAGCTTGCCAACGTTTTTTCTCCTTTCAAGAGTCAAATTGCATTAAAAAGGTTTTTTATGATAACATTTTAAGACCAATGTTACAAGCCTGTCATCGAGGGGGGCTTAGTCCAGGGGTAAGAGGCAAATAAGCTATATGTCCAAATTAAGAGTCCATGAACTTGCCAAAAAACTTGGCGTTGACAATAAAGAGATATTAAAAGCGCTTTCAGACCTTGGGGTTAAAGGCAAGACGCATTCCTCAACAGTAGAGACTGAATTCGCTGAAAAAATAGAAAAACTGCTGAAGAAAAAGACAGCGCCTGCAATTAAACCTAAAAAGACAGCTGCAAAGCCTGAGAAAAAGAAACCTGCCGAAGAAAAAAAACCAGAGGAGAAAAAACTTAAGCCTAAACCAGCGAAGGCTGTGCAGGCAGTAAAGAAACCTGCCGAGGCCGGATTAGCAGCTGAAGTTGAAGCTGTCGCCGGGGCTAAACAACCTGTCCAGCCGACAGTCCAGCCGGAGAAGATCAAAGAGCCTGCAAAGGCAATAGAAGAAAAAAAACAGCCACAGGACATAAAAACCGCAGAGGAAAAACCTCTGCCTGTTGAGGAAGCGCTGTCTGCAGAGACTGCTGTTCCGCTGCCCGAGGAAGAGGTTGTGCAAAAGGTTCCCGACAGATTCAAGAAAGAGATGGAAACTGAAAAAGCAGAAAAATTCAAGGCAAAACCGCAGATGCAGAGGGCATTCCAGGCAATAAGGAAAATAGAGACGAAGAAATGGCATGAACCCAAACAGTTTAAAAGGACCGGCAAAGATAGACTCTTCCAGAAAGAAGAACAAAGGGCACAGGCACAGACTGTCATAGCGAGAAAAAAAACATTGAAAATGCGTGAAGGAATGACAGTAAAAGAATTTGCAGAACTCATAAGCATAAAAGTATCCGATGTCATGAAAAAATTTATGGAACTGGGGCATATGACTACAATAAATGAGCCTGTGGACATAGACGCTGCCACGCTCATCGCAGAGAGCTTTGGGATAAAACTTGAAGTAATGGCTATAGAAGAGGAATTAATTGTAGAAGAGGAAGCAGAGGATTTATCAAGGCTTTGCCTTCGGCCGCCCGTAGTCACAATAATGGGACATGTTGACCACGGCAAAACCTCTTTGCTTGATGCGATAAGAGAGACAAGGGTTACAGAGACAGAGGCAGGCGGCATAACACAGCATATCGGAGCATACAAAGTTAAGCTTAAAGGAAAAGATATAGTATTTCTTGATACGCCGGGGCATGAAGCCTTCACTGCCTTGCGGGCAAGGGGCGCAAAGGTTACGGACGTAGTTGTGCTTGTTGTTGCTGCGGATGACGGAGTAATGGCGCAGACCATTGAGGCGATAGACCACGCAAGGGCTGCAAACGTACTTATTCTCGTAGCGATAAATAAAATAGACAAACCCGAGGCAAATCTCCAGAAGGTTAGAACTGAACTTGCAGAGCGCGGGATACTCTCTGAAGAATGGGGAGGACAGAACATATTTGTTGAGGTATCTGCAAAGAAGCGCATTGGCATTGAACATCTCCTTGAGATGATACTGCTTCAGGCAGAGGTAATGGAGATCAAGGCAAACCCTGACAGATTGGCAAAGGGAACAATCATAGAGGCAAAACTTGATAAAGGAAGAGGCCCTGTTGCAACCGTGCTTGTTCAGGCAGGAACCCTTAAGATTGGAGACAATTTCCTTGCGGGCACAAGCGTCGGAAGAGTAAGGGCTTTGATAGATGACACAGGAAAACGCATTCAAACCGCAGGCCCTTCAACACCTGTTGAGGTCATAGGCTTTCCTGAGGTTCCTACAGCAGGAGTTGTATTTACTGCAGTAGATGATGAAAAGCGTGCAAGGCAGATTGCGCTTACACGGCTGCAGAAGGAAAGACTGGCAGCAATGGCAAAGAGAAGAAAGCTTACACTGGATGATCTCTATGCGAAGATAAAAGAAGGAGAAGTAAGAGAGCTTAATATGATAATAAAGGGGGATGTTCAGGGCTCTGTAGAAGCCACACGTGATGCCCTGGAGCGCATCACTCATCCGCAGGTTAAGGTTAAGGTCATTCATACAGCAGTGGGCGGGATTAATGAATCAGATGTTATGCTGGCTGCGGCATCAAATGCCATTATAATAGGGTTCAATGTAAGGCCTGAAACAAAGGCATCTCATACAGCAGAGAAGGAAGGCGTTGACATAAGGCTTTACAA
>JAZDJF010000153.1:0-3433 GCA_043804165.1 Nitrospirota bacterium | reverse complement strand
TATCCATAAGCGATTCAGCAATCTCATTCACAGATACAGCAATCATTGACAGAGACGCCCTGCTGCCGATAATCAATGGCATCGCTTTTTCTTTAGGCCTTTTCTTCAGTTCATATAGTTTTCTGAGAGAGGCTTCCTTATCAAATTTTACCCCGAGACCATAAAACGTCTCTGCCGGATACGCAACAATACCGCCATTGTTTAGCACTGCAACTGCTCTCTTTAAGACCTCTGTTAGATTATTTTTTTCGACTTTCATGAGCATAGCTAACCTTCAATATATATCAGACAGAGGAAACAATCTTCTCGCTCATTCTCGTCTCCCGATTTATCGTGAGACTCCGAGGTTTTTGCCTCTTTATCTTTTAAGTAGACTTATGGACTATCGGCAAAAAAAACCGCTCAAAGACAATTCCCTCTGTCTGATTAGATCGTTAAGAATAATTCTTTTTAAGATTTTTTCTTCATCCTGATTCTGATTGTATTTCCATGAGCCTCAAGGCCTTCGATATTTGCAATTGCCTCTACTTTCCCTGCAATCCTCATAAAACCCTCTCTTGTAAATGATAAGAGGCTTGAGCGCTTGATAAAGTCGTAAACTCCAAGAGGAGAAAAAAATCTTGCAGTGCCTCCAGTTGGAAGTGTATGATTCGGCCCTGCTGAATAATCTCCCAGAGGCTCCGGCGACCATCTGCCAAGAAATATTGCGCCGGCATTCTTAATTTCTGGAAGGACAGCAGCAGGCCTTTCTGTCATAATCTCAAGGTGCTCAGGGGCAATGTTATTTGAAAGTCTTACAGCATGGGCAATATCCCTAACAATGATAACGGCCCCGTAATTCTTAAGGGATTTTTTTGCAATAGCCCTTCTTTTAAGCTTTGCCATCTGCCTTTCAATCTCCCTGCTGACATCTTCGGCAAGAATCTTTGAATCTGTAATCAATACTGAGGATGCGAGTTCATCATGCTCTGCCTGACTCAATAAATCCGCTGCAATAAATGCAGGGTCTGCAGAGTTATCCGCTATTATCAGAATCTCACTAGGGCCTGCAATCATGTCAATGTCCACCTCTCCGAAAACCATTCTCTTTGCCGCAGCCACATAGATATTGCCGGGACCCACAATCTTATCAACCCTTTTTATTGCCTGAGTTCCGTAAGCCATTGCTCCGACTGCCTGCGCTCCGCCAATTCTGTATGCCTCTTTAATACCAAGCATTTTTATCGCTGCCATCACATAAGGGTTTATTTCTCCCAATGGTGTTGGAACACAAACCGCAATTTCCTTCACACCCGCAACCTGTGCAGGTATTACATTCATCAGAACACTTGATGGATATGACGCCTTGCCGCCGGGCACATAAACACCAACTCTTTCTATCGGCCGTATCAACTGACCGAGAAGGGCATGGGAAAAAGCAGGGTTAGTATTTTTATCTATAGGAAGTTTTCTGTATTCTGAATCCCTGACCATCCATGACTCCTCCTTCTGCATCTCATGGAATCTGCGTATCCTCTCTGCTGAAAATTCAAGAGCCTTAACAATCTTCCTGTCAGCCTTATCCGCGAATTTTGATATCTCAGACGGCCTAAATAGAAGGGACTTTGCATCCGCATAATCAAATTTTCTCGTATACCGTAGAACAGCCTCATCCCCGTTTTTCTTCACATCAGAAAGAATGGAATTCACCACCCTTTCTATTGCAGAACCGCCTTCCGAAGCGCGCCTCCTCAAAGTGTTGAGAAATATACTGATATCTTTTGCTTTCTTTATGATTCTCATGAGGCTAATTTTAGCTTTTTGCTCCTGATTATTCAAGGACTTTCAGAAGCGCATTATAATCCGCATAAAAAATCCACATAAAAAATATTGACATCCACTCTCAATAAGTATAATATGAAAAATAGTCATGACAGATAAAACAGAAGACAAAAAATCCGTTGTAGAAGCCGTAAGGCGGCAGATAAAGATCCTGAATGGCATAGTCCTTCTCGTTGTCTATGCCCTTTTTCTTCTTATTGTCAGGTTCCTCTATATGTTTCTTGATTACATATCCACGCCGTCTCTGGTGACCATCCTGTCAATCATTGCAGGACTTGTGGTTATGGGCATGTATGTAGCTAACAGCGCTTCAAAAAAGGCTATTAGAACAATAGATGACTATACCAACAAATTAAACACCCTTCTGACCACCACAAGAGACATACGGGAAATAGTGCACGGCGACATACTGCTTGAGAATATTATGCAGAGCGCATTGAAAATTACAGAAGCGGATGCAGGTTCAATCATGCTTGTTGAAGGAGACAGGCTTGTATTTAAGATTGCAAAGGGCAGCAGAAGTGCTAATCTGCCGGGGCTTTCAATTCCAAAGTCTGCCGGTATTGCAGGATGGGCTGCTGAAAATGGCAGCAATGTCAGGATTGAGGACGCAAAGAATGACAGTAGATTTAACCCCGATGTTGATGCAATGACAGGCTACGAAACAAAATCGCTTCTCTGTGTGCCTTTAAAAATAAAGGCAGGGACAATCGGAGTGCTGGAACTCATTAACAAAGAGGACGGAGCCTTCACTCAGGAGGATGAAGAACTGCTGTCATATTTTTCCGACCAGGCTGCCATATCCATTGCCAGAACACAATTTATGGAAGACCAGAGGAATTATGAGATTAATCTCACAGACATCCTTGTTGATACAATGGACACTCACATCCATGGAAAAGTCGGGCATTCAAAAAGAGTTGCGAAATACAGCCTCATGATGGCAGATGAACTAAATATGTCAGAAAATGAAAAGCGGAAATTATACAAGGCGTGTCTGCTTCATGACATCGGCTTCCTGAAAATAAAACTAAAAGATGTGACATCAAAAGATCAGGACAAGGCACATTCACAGCTTGGCTATGAAATGCTGAGGCTGATAAATTTTTATGCGGATATCGCTCCGTTTGTCCTGCATCATCATGAGCGGTATGAAGGCAATGGATACCCCAATGAACTGATAGGCGATGCGATACCCGTTGAATCAAGGATAATCGCCATTGCAGAGGCATTTGACGCAATGACCAGCAGGGATTCATATAAATATGTCGGGAAGATGCTTGACAAGGCAGAGCATTCCCCTGCTGCCGGCTTTCATTATGCAATTGAAGAACTCAAAAAGAATGCCGGCACACAGTTTGATCCCAATCTCGTAGACATCTTTGTAAATAACATTGACGAGTCACTTCTTGAAGAGGCTTGAGATTACCAACCACATTTAACCCGAACAATGCATTTTGGGGGTTAATTGTCTGTCAAATGATTTTTCCAAATACCTGATTCAAAAAATTTCGGCATGAAGAATATAAAGCTGCTCATAGAATACGACGGCGCCAATTATCACGGTTGGCAGAGGCAGAAAGACCACGCCACATTGCAGGAAATAATAGAG
>JAZDJF010000152.1:0-2844 GCA_043804165.1 Nitrospirota bacterium | reverse complement strand
AAGTTTTTGCAGTTGTATCTTCCTGCTGCTCTGTTGCTCTACTGCTCTGTTGCTCTGTTGACTGTTTCATAATCACCTCAGCTTTAATGTTGCAAGGCTCAGAAGAGCCAGCATTATTCCGACTATCCAGAATCTGACTATCACCTTCGGTTCAGGCCATCCCTTGAGTTCAAAGTGATGGTGTATTGGCGCCATCCTGAACATCCTCTTTCCTGTGAGCTTGAATGATGCGACCTGAAACACAACCGAGAGTGTCTCTATAACAAAAATTCCTCCAACAACCGCAAGAACTATCTCTTGCTTTGTTATTACAGCAAGCGTGCCGAGCACCCCGCCGAGAGACAGAGAACCGACATCTCCCATAAACACATCCGCCGGATATGAGTTATACCAGAGGAAACCGAGAGATGCTCCAAGAATAGCACCGCAAAATACAGTCAACTCTCCTGTGCCGGGGATATAAAGAACCTGCAGGTATTGTGAAAACTTGAAATTGCCGGATATATAAACAAGTATTCCTGTGGCAAGCACCGAAATCCCGACAAGCCCTACAGCAAGACCGTCTATGCCGTCCGTGAGATTGACTGCATTGGATGACCCTACGATAACAACTATAGAGAATGGCACATAAAACCATCCAAGATCAAAAAGCCATTTTTTAAAAAACGGGATGCTCAGGACATCATTTAAAGGGTCTTTAGGGTTCATGTAAATAAACATGCTTATCGCCAATGCAAGAAGCGCCTGCGCCCCGAATTTATAACACCCGCACAGTCCCTTTGAGTCTCTTTTTACAACCTTCAGATAATCATCGATAAATCCTATTGTTCCGAACCCTACAAGGGAAAAGATCATCACCAGTATATATTTATTGGTGAGGTCTCCCCATAGGAGAATGGTGACAAGTATAGAGATTATTATGAGGACTCCGCCCATCGTGGGTGTTCCTGTCTTGCCCATATGCGTCTGAGGACCGTCATCTCTCACCTGCTGTGTTACGCTGAACCTCCTGAGTCTTTTTATAACCTCCGGCCCGATAATGAATGTAATAAGCATTGCCGTAAGAACCGCAAGCGCGGTCCTGAACGTTATATATCTGAAGACATTGAATGGAGAAAACCAATCATGCAAGCTATAAAGAAGACTATAAAGCATTCCCTGCCTCTTTATTTACCCCGTTTAGAGATACATCTCTAACGGGGTTTATTTCTAAAACTTTCTCCATTCCCATTCCCCTTGAACCCTTCACAACAATTGTGTCGCCTTCCCTGCACAACCCTGTCAGTATCCTGCCTGCTTCTTCCGCAGTAGAAACGCTGAACGACTGTCTTCCTGTCTTAACAAACACTGAATGCGCTGTTGACATCAAAGGCCCGACGCCTATAAATACGTCTATTGGAAGCGCTGACATCCACTCTCCGATTTTCCTGTGCGCCTCTTCTGCGTAGGGGCCAAGCTCAAGCATATCCCCTAAAACAGCGATAGCCCTTTCCTTCTTCAGCCTTACAAGTTCTTTTATTGCCTCTTCCATTGATGCAGGGTTTGCATTATATACATCGCTTATAACTGTTGCCCCGAACAATTCCTTAATCTCAAGCCTCATAGGAACGCCTTTAAAAGATTCAAGCCCAGTTTTAATATCATGCGGATCAATATTAAAGATCTGTCCTATAGCTGAAGCGGCAAGCGCATTATAGATATTAAAAGCTCCGGGTATATTCAGGGTTATTTCTACGCAGTTCACTTCACCAAAGCAGAGCAGAAAATCAGAGCCTCTATCCTTCATCCTGATATCTTTTGCAAAAACATCAGCCTTATTCTCTATACCGAATGTAATAACCTCGCCCTGATATCCTGAAACCCCCTGCATAAGGAAGGCATCATCCGCGCTTACTACAACTTTTTTCACAGTATCAAGGAGTTCAAGTTTTGTATTTCTGACTGCTTCAAGACTCCTGAAACCTTCAAGATGTCCCGGCCCTATATTTGTCACAACACCGCAATCGGGCGCTGCAATCCTGCACAATTCTCTTATATCTCCGGGAGAGCTTGCTCCCATCTCAAGAACAATAACCTCATCATCGGCGCCGAGTTTTATAAGACTCAAGGGGAGGCCTATCTGATTATTGAGATTGCCTGTATTCTTATGAACCCTGTATTTTGTGCTCAGGATTGATGCTATCAATTCTTTTGTTGTTGTCTTTCCGTTTGTCCCTGTTATGCCTATAACAGGAATATTGTTTCTCATGCGGACATAACGCGCGATATCCTGTAGTGCGCTGAGAGTGTTTTTCACATATATTATTGCCTTGCCTTTCAGGTGTTCTGCAGGAGGGAAATTCACCAGCGCGCCGCCTCCTCTTTCCAGCGCCTTATAGATAAAATCATGCCCGTCAAATCTTACGCCGCGCAATGCAACAAAGATCTCTCCCTCTCCTATCGTCCGCGAATCTATGGATACGCCTGTAAACGGATGGGAGTTGTCGTTTTTATAGACAATGCGGCCACCTGTTGCATTGATAACATCTTCTGCCGTTAAAATCGCCATAATCTCCTTATCGAGTGTCAGTGTCAGTGTCAGTTTTCAGTGTCAGTCTCTTACAGTTTCAGTTTTTAGTGTCTGTGTCAGTGACAAATCTTACTGACACTAATCACTGACACTGTTCACTATTCACTTTCTTTTTTATCGCCTTCTCCGCTGTATCCCTGTCGCTGAATTTATGCCTTGCGCCTTTTATCTCCTGATAATCCTCGTGCCCCTTTCCTGCAATCAGCAGTATATCGCCTTCTTCTGCAGTTTCCACCGCCTTTTTGATAGCCGTCTCTCTGTCGGGTTCAATTGTA
>JAZDJF010000151.1:0-2217 GCA_043804165.1 Nitrospirota bacterium | reverse complement strand
CCCAGAAGGCTTTCTAAAAAAGAGAAGGCAAAAATGCGGGCAATGAGTAAATTGTAGTTGCTGATAAATAAAAAGGCAGGACATGGTGTTTGAGCGGATTTTTTTGCCGATATTCCAGAAAGAATATTTTTGTAGTGAGGCAAAAACCTCGGAGTCCCGATTTTATCGGGAGGAGAATGAGCGAGAATATTATGTCCTGCCTTTATCAAAATTAGGTGAAAAAACTATTTGATTTAAGGCCTGCCGATACTGTGACAGTGGTATTTGTGAGCATATTACTGCTGCTCACAATCGCATTTAACTCTGCTATTCCGAAGAGACTGCTCTTAATCTCAATATACACCGCACTGCTTATTTCGCAATTCATAATTATAAGATTCAGGGATAGAAACAGATTCCTGAGAATAACTTATGACCTTGTATTTCCGATAATATGCGTTATCATACTCTTTGACAGTCTTGAATGGGTTATCCATTATGTGAATCCAAAAGACATAGACCCACTGCTTATAAAGCTTGATTATATTATCTTCGGCAATCATCCAACAGTCATGCTTGAAGCGATAATGAATCCGTTCCTTACAGACATTCTTCAGACAGCATACTCTACGTATTATTTCATCCCTGTGATATTCGGCATAGCGCTGTTAAAGGGCAATCAGAGGGAGGAATTTGAGAAATCACTCTTTTTGATTCTTTTCTGTTTTTATCTCTCGTATCTCGGCTATATAATCTGGCCTGCGCTTGGCCCGAGGTTTGCGCTTGACCATTTACAGACGCAGAGGCTTGAAGGGTTTTTAATAGCAGAGCCGATGCAGAATCTGTTGAACAGGCTTGAAGGCATAAAGCGTGATGCGTTCCCGAGCGGGCATACAGGCGTTGCACTGACAGTGCTGTACCTTGCATACAATTATAAGAGGACTCTCTTCTGGATTTATCTGCCGGTTGTAATCCTTCTGTTATTCTCCACTGTTTACTGTCGGTATCACTATGTTGTGGATGTTGTTGCAGGGGTTGTCCTTGCGGTTGCGGCAATATTTTTGGGAGAGATATATTACAAATGGTGGGAGAAAAGAGAAGGCAAGGTTTGATTAAAAAAGCGCTTCTGTTGACAACGAAAGATTGTAAGCTATATTCTAAAGAGGCTTGGTGATTATGGCGCAGGGAATAATAGAAAACCTCATAAGCGAACTTACAAAACTCCCGGGGATAGGAAGAAGGACCGCGCAGAGGCTTGCCTTTTTCATACTTACGATGTCTGAAGAGAGCGCAAAGGACATAGCCAAGGCTATCCATGATGTGAAGGAAAAAGCAAGGTTCTGCAGTAGGTGCTTTAGCATTACGGATACAGAGGTGTGCAGTATATGCAGGGACGAGTCAAGGGACAGAACAAAGATATGCATTGTGGAGGAGCCGAGTAATATCCTTGTCGTTGAAAGGGCAAAGGCATTTAACGGCCTTTATCATGTCCTTCTCGGTTCAGTCTCGCCCATAGATGGGATGACCCCTGACAGGCTGAAGATAGCCGAACTCATAGAAAGGGTGAGAGGGGACAGCGTAGCAGAGGTAATCCTTGCAACGAATCCCAATACAAAAGGAGAGATGACAGCCCAGTATATTAAAGATGCCCTGAAACCCTTCGCTGTAAAAGTCACACGAATTGCATACGGCCTTCCCATAGGAAGCGATATTGAATTCGCTGACGAGGTGACTTTAAGCAAGGCGATTGAGGGAAGAAGGGAGATGTAAGGTTACCTTATCTTCCCCTGCCAATCTCTGGCTTTAGATAATATCTCCTCTTCATCAGCGGTGCAGAGCCTGCCTTTATCAACAACAAGTTTCCCATTAACAAATACTATCTCTACATCTGATGCTCGCGCTGAATAAACTATGTGCGAATAAATATCATAAAGAGGCGTGAGATGAGGTTTATTCAGGTTTATTATAGCTATGTCTGCTGCCTTGCCTTTTTCAAGACTGCCTATAATGCCTCCGAGTCCAAGGGCATCAGCGCCACATTTTGTCGCCATGAGCAGAGCTTTTTTTGCATCCAGAACAGTAGGGTCATTTGAGACTGCCTTATGCACTTTCGCGGCAGTTGACATCTCGCTCAGGATATTAAGGTCATTATTGCTTGCAGCGCCGTCTGTTCCGAGACTTACCTTTACGCCTGCCTTAAGCATCTCAGGCACAGGCGCAATGCCTGAACTCAGTTTG
>JAZDJF010000150.1:0-3731 GCA_043804165.1 Nitrospirota bacterium | reverse complement strand
GGCGCTGCATTGTCTAATCTGCTGAGCGCAGCCGGCTATAAAGTTGAAAAGGAATTCTATGTAAATGATGCGGGAAGACAGGTGAAACTGCTCGGGCTTTCAGTATTTGCACGATATAACCAACTCCTCGGCATAGATTATCCTTCGCCTGACGACGGCTATAAGGGTTTTTACATTGAAGACATTGCAAACACGGTAATAAGGAATTACGGCAATAAATATGCAGAGGCATCCATTGGAGAGGCAGGAGAATTTTTTACGGATTTTTCTTACAGGTTGATGCTCGAGAGCATAAAGCAGGACTTAAAGGAATTCGGCATTACTTTTGACACATGGCAGAGCGAGCGGGAGCTTTATGAAAGAGGAGAGGTAGCGCAGTCTATAAATGATCTGAAAGAGCGTGATTATATCTATGAAGATGGCGGCGCAGTGTGGTTCAGGTCAACCGCATTCGGAGACGACAAAGACAGGGTCGTGATTAAAAAAGACGGAGAGTATACTTATTTTGCGCCTGACATTGCATACCACAGGAATAAGGTAGAAAAGGAATTTGATGAGCTTATAGACATATGGGGCGCTGACCATTACGGATACATTCCAAGGATACAAGCTGTGATTCAGGCGCTCGGTTATCCAAAGGAAAGACTTAAGATCTTGCTTGTTCAGATGGTATCATTGCTTAGAGGCGGCAAGCCTGTTCAGATGTCAAAAAGGGCAGGGGAATTTGTGACTCTGAAAGAGGTGATTGACGAGGTTGGCGCAGACACGACAAAGTTCATATTCCTCACGCGGCGTCCTGACAGCCATCTTGAATTTGACCTTGAGGTTGCAAAAGCACAGTCAGCGGAAAACCCCGTTTTTTATGTGCAGTATGCAAATGCGCGCATAAACAGCATATTCTCTCACGCAAAGGAGCTGGGGATAAATATTGAAAAACCTGATGATGCGAATCTCAGCCTTTTATCTCTTCCTGAGGAGATAAGGATAATAAAGAAACTCCTTTCATATCAGATGATATTTGAAGGCGCTGTTATTGCGCATGAGCCGCACAGGATAACATTTTATCTTCAGGAACTTGCAGGGATGTTTCACCCTTACTATCACAGGCACAAGGTAGTAACGGATGATATAGAACTGACAAAGGCAAGACTTGCTTTATGCGAGGCAGTAAGGATTGTTCTAAAAGACGGATTTGAGATTCTGGGACTCAGCGCGCCTGAGAGGATGTAAATAGACAAAAGCTTTACAAACAGATGAGTTATTAAAATTTGGCTATGAAATGTCTTTTTGTAAACAACTGCGTTTTTTAATTTGCCTTTACCCCGTTAGAAAGCCACGTCCTTTCTAACGGGGTTTGCTGCAATTCTGGCAACCTGAATTACTGTTTTTTTAGAAGCGCTGTTTTTGATTTTTCTGAAATGTCGGAGAAGCTTATTTTCATTGGCGGATAGATAAAAAGCTGGCTTTTCAACAATCATTGATGTCTTCTCTGGTTCAAAGAAATAAGACACAGGCACAGTTAGGGCATCTGCAACCGTCTGGATGTTTTCCACATTGAGTTTATTCGTCCCATTCTCATACCTTTGAACTTGTTGATATGTAACGCCCAATATTTCAGCAAGGCTTTCCTGTGAAATCCCGAGTTCCCTCCTCCGCCCTTTAATCTTCTCACCAATCGCTCTGCTCGTTTTTAGCTTCTTTTTATACATAAACCACTATAACAACCCCCACCTTCTGCTTACTACAATGTTTTAGATTGTAAAAATTCTTATTGACAATGCAATGTAAAAAGTGTATAAAGGTTAAAGGTAAAAAAGGTTTTGTTTTAAAAAAGAAGCTAATACAAAGGGGGGTGAGAAATGGAATGTTATGTGGTGTTGTCATTGCGAGGCTGACAGGGGCAGTCTTGGCACAGGGATGTCATTCCCGCGAAAGCGGGAATCTTTTCCCTGTTCTGTCATGCTGGCTTGTCCAGCATCTTTCTGAAGAAGGATTCCGAACAAGTCGGAATGACAGATTAGCTCTGGATTCCTGCTTCAACAGGAATGACAAAAAACAAATAATTCATTAGAAGAGGAGGAAAGTATGAAGAAACTGATATTGGTAATTGCAATCGCAGCGATATTTGCAACAGGCAGTATGGTTTATGCAGGTAATTTTGGCTCCCCAGAACCAACTGCTAACGCAGGTAAACCTTCTCTGGGGGTTGGTTATCTCTACTATTCATCGGATTGGAAACCTGATGATACCTCTTTCTTCGGCATTGAAGGAGTGTGGAGAGAAACAGACGTTAAGTCAGACCAGGTATATATTCAAGCAAGTTTTAGTTTTGTTAAAAACTGGGAAGTTTATCTCCGATTTGGTGGAGCCGATGTGAAAGTAGAAAACGCCTTTTGGGGGCTTAAGGATTTTAAGGGTGATTTCAAACCGTTTGGCACTGCTGGCATAAAGGGACTTGTCTACAATAAAGGTTATTTCGGATTGGGTCCTTTTGTTCAAGCAAATTATATCTTCCAAAATTTTAAAGATGAAATATCTGGTTATGTAGATTTGGGTGGTGGAACAGTTGTGTTTGTATCTGACAAAAGAAAATATAAACACCCCTGGGATATTAATGTCGGATTTGCTTTTTATATCAAAAATGAGGGGATAAGCCTTTACGGCGGTCCTTTCATCTATTGGGGGAAAGCAAAAATAGAGGATGAAATAAGTGTAAGCGGTTCTGGGATATCGATTTCCGGTAGTGACTCGACTACTTATAAAGAAAAAGGTAATCTTGGCGGTTATCTGGGAGTAAAAGTACCGCTCGGAGAGGGATTTAATCTTGAAGTTGAAGGACAGATGAAAAGCAAGTTTTCCTTTGGCGGAGCTTTGACTTATTCGTTCTAAATAACAGGCAATGGTGTTTTCCCATTCCAAAAGGTAAGGGCTTAACAAGCCCTTACCTTTTGATTATTTGCCGGAGGGTGTATGAAGCGATTTCTCTTCTTACCGGTTATTCTAATCTCCCTATTCTCTGCCTGCGGCAGTCCGCAGGTATATAAGGATGTCTTTAACACAGAGGGCGGTCCGAATGTGAGGACTTTTAATGCATCTGTTGAGAATTGCTATCTTGCGGCTAAAAGAGCAGTATTGAGCCAGAACTTCAGGATTGGAAAAGAGGATTTGCAGGAGCGAAGCCACAAAGGTTAAACAGGAAGAAAGAACTGTTGAGGACGAAGAGTTTTACAAAAAGTTCTTTGATGCGGTGGAGAAGGAGATAAAGGCGTTATCACCGTAAAAGATGAACAAAAGGCAAGGGGAAGTTACAAATCGTTAAATTCTTCTACTGTGAGACCTGCTTGTCGTATCAATTTACGAAGCAAGCCGGGGCCAAGTTCACTGTGCTGGGGGATGGATAATGTCCATTGGTAGCCGTGTTTTGTCAGCATCACATGAGAGCCTTTCTGACGGACAACCGTCCACCCTGCTCTTTGGAATTTGCGTACAGCTTCAGCGCCAGAGCAGAGTTTTAGTTCTTTGCCCATTACACAGCGACTTCAACGAGATGAGCACGATCAAAGGACTGTTTGGATTCCATCACTTCAAGCCATCCTTCAATGGCTTCTTTGATATTGGCGATGGCTTCTTCGTAAGTCTTCCCTTGAGAAAGACAACCCGGAAGAGCAGGAACCTCTGCTACATAATACCCTTTCTCATCCTGTTCAATTATTACATGAAGTTTCATATTG
>JAZDJF010000149.1:0-5547 GCA_043804165.1 Nitrospirota bacterium | reverse complement strand
GTCAGAAAAGCAACCAAGAAAAAATAGTGTCTATACTTGAATCTGTGATAGAAATTTAGTCTGCGGGAAAAACATCATTCGAAAGTTTTAATATATGAGCCTCTTTAATAAACATGAAAATATAAAAGACCCTCTTGCATACAGGATGGCTCCGAGGACATTGGATGAGTACGCGGGGCAGGAGCATATCCTCGGAAAGGGAAAACTTCTTAGAAGGGCAATAGAGGCTGACAGGATCATATCACTTATCCTTTACGGCCCGCCCGGCACAGGCAAAACAGCTTTGGCGCAGGTTATCGCCAATAAGACAAATGCCCGCTTTGAGTGGCTGAATGCAGCAACAGTCGGGCTTGATGAGCTAAGACGGGTTATCAAAAAAGCAAGGACTGAGAAAAAGGCAGGCACAAGGACAATACTCTTCCTTGATGAGATTCACAGATTCAACAAGCTCCAGCAGGATGCGCTTCTGCCTGATGTGGAAGAAGGGAACATCACGCTCATAGCGGCAACAGTGGAAAACCCGTTCTTCTATGTCAAGTCTGCGCTTCTTTCAAGGAGCCAGGTGTTTGAGCTGAAGCCCCTTCTGACAGAAGATATTCTTAAAATCCTGAACCGTGCATTGACAGATAAGGAAAGAGGCGTCGGGAATTTAAACATCTCTCCTGAGAAAGGAAGTCTTGAGCATATCGCAAAGATGGCAGACGGAGATGCAAGAAAGGCGCTCTCTGCGCTTGAGATAGCTGCCCTGACAACACAGCCCGGTGAAAACGGAAAGATAATAATCACAAAAGAGATTGCAGAGGAATCCATTCAGAAAAAGGCAATAGTGTATGACAAAAAAGGCAATCAGCACTATGACACAATATCAGCATTCATAAAGAGCATGAGAGGCTCTGACCCTGATGCGGCGATATATTACCTTGCAAAGATGCTGTATGCAGGCGAAGACCCGCGCTTTATAGCAAGGCGCATAGTCATCTGCGCCGCGGAGGATGTAGGGCTTAAAGATCCGATGGCATTGGTTCTTGCCATATCGGCATTAAAGGCAATTGAGTTTGTAGGAATGCCTGAGGCGCGCATCCCACTTGCAGAGGCGGTTATCTACATAGCCAATGCGCCCAAAGGCAACGCAGCTTACATGGCAATAGAGGAAGCCATGAAAGACATCGCAGAGGAAGAGACAATGGAAGTCCCCGACCATTTAAAAGGCAGTAATTATTCCGGCGCAAAGAAACTCGGTCATGGAACAGGGTATAAATATCCCCATGATTATCCTGAAGGCAAAATCGAGCAGGAATATCTGAAGAAGAAAAAGAAATATTACAAACCGTAAACTACCCCGGAGGCCAGTGCATCTGCCTTCCGCCAAGGATATGAAGGTGGATATGAAACACAGTCTGGCCTGATTCAGGATTGCAGTTCATGACAAGCCTGAACCCCCTTTCAGCAATCCCTTTCTCCTTTGCAATCTTATTTGCAACCTGAAACAGGTGGCCTAAAAGTCCGTTATCTTCCTTCTTAATATCAAGATTGGTTAAGATATGTTTTCTGGGTATGACTAAGGCATGCACAGGCGCCTGTGGATTTATGTCCTCAAAGGCTAAGGCATACTCATCCTCGTAAATTATTTTTGCGGGTATTCTCTTATTTATAATCTCGCAGAATATGCACCTCATAACCCCTCCTGGTTATTTTTGTTAATTATAACATCTGATAGCAGTCAGATTTCTGTTTTGGCGTTGTCCTTGACTCTGATAATACTTAAAGTTTAAACTATTCCTCCACTTAAACTTAAGGAGGTTTTTCATGTTAAAACGTTACCTGTTAGCACCGGGCCCTACCCCTGTGCCTTCAGAGGCTCTTCTTGCCATGGCAATGCCGATTATACATCACCGTTCGCCTGACTTCCTCCCTGTGCTTGATGCTGCAAAAAATGGCCTGAAGTGGCTTTACCAGACAAAAAACGATGTGCTTATCCTCTGCTCAACAGGAACCGGAGGCATGGTAGGCGCTGTTAATAATTTTTTCAGCCCCGGAGATAAGGTTCTTACTGTAAACGGCGGTAAATTCGGCGAGAGATGGACAAAGATATGCAAGGCATACGGGCTTCAGGCAGAAGAGATTATTGTTGAGTGGGGATATGCGGTAAAACCTGAAACCGTTGAGGCAAAATTAAAGAATGACCCGTCTATCAAAGGAGTGTTTGTACAGGCATCAGAAACATCAACAGGTGTTTATCATGATATAGAGGCGCTTGCCAAGGTTGTAAAAAAATATGAGAATACAATACTCATTGTTGACGCCATATCAGCGATTGTTGCCCATGACCTCAGGATGGACGAATGGGGAATAGATGTAATGATAGGGGGCTCGCAGAAGGGTGTGATGCTTCCGCCGGGGCTTGCATTCGTAGGCATAAGTGAAAAGGCATGGAAATTCTCGGAAAAGTCAAAATGCCCGAGATTCTATTTCAATTTTAAAAAGGAGCGTGAAAACCTCGCAAAGAACCAGACAAACTTTACATCTCCCGTGACCCTGATTATAGGATTAAACGAAAGCATTAAACTGCTCCAGAAAGAAGGGCTTGAGAATATCTTCAAGCGGCATGAAAGGCTTGCGAATGCGACAAGGGCGGCTGTTAAGGCGCTGGGGCTTGAACTTTACCCAAAGGAATCTCCGAGCAATTCGGTGACTGCGGTATGCGCTCCCGCAGGCATTGACGGACAGGCGATTTATAAGAACCTAATGGAGAAATACGGGATAACAGCCGCAGGCGGACAGGACCACGTAAAGGGAAAGATATTCAGGATTGCGCATCTTGGCTATGCCGACACCTTTGATGTCATTACTGCGATTGCAGGCGTGGAAATGGTGTTGAAAGGAATGGGGCATCCTGTGAAGCTCGGCGCAGGCGTTGCTGCTGCAGAGGAACTGCTGATGAAGTAAAATACAGTTGACAAAATGTTTGGCAGGCATGTGTGTTGAAAAAGCCTTACGGCAGCACCTTAGTGAGACATATATGGTAATAATGAAGTATTCATATTTGAATCCCAATGGATTAAAGAACTTACATAAGAAAATCTTGCTGCGTTGTAAGGGTTTTGAGACATATATGCCTGCCATAAAAATTAAAATTCCTGCTTTTACTTCCCTGTAATCTCCCTTACCTCGTCTTTTCCTTTTTTCAGCTCTGCAACCTGCTCTTTGTCTTCACGCAAAAGCAATTCCTGAAATTCTCCCACATGGGTTTTTTCTTCCCGGGCAATATCAAGAAAAACCTTTTTAATATCAGCCCTGTCGGTCATTGCGGCAAGCTGTTCGTAAAGGCTGATTGCGTCTAACTCTGCTATCATTCCCACGCGCAGTATTTCCTTAACCAGATCGCTCTTTTTAACCTTCCCTAGTTCTATCGGTATGTTTGACATCATAGCTTCTACCTCCAATATTAATTTGGGTTTAATCTATTTATATTTTACCCTATTATTCTTATAATAAGAAGTAATATGAGATTCAATCCGACTTTCAGGACTGCCATTAAGGCAGGTGATACTCTTAAATTCCGCTGGAGTATTAAAAAAAGCTGAATCTCAAGGTTTCCCTGCAGGAAAACTTATCGTAAAGGTAGTCCCCTTTCCAGGTTCGCTATCTACAGAAATAGTCCCTTTGTGATCCTGGATTATCTTATATGTAAAGGTAAGTCCAAGTCCAGGACCATATACCTTTGAGGTGACTAATGGGTCAAAGATGCTTTTGATTTTATCCTTAGGTATACCTTTTCCTGAATCGGTTATCAATATTTCTATACGGCCGCCACTTAGTCGGCTGGCAATCTTTAGTAATTTGGTTCCTTCAACCATGGCCTCAATAGAATTTTTAATGAGATTGCATAAAGCCCTTTTAAGTAGTTTCTCATCAGCAGGTATGGGTGGAAGATTATCCATTAACTCAGTCTCAACGTCTATGGCCTTTTGTTGGAACTCCTGTTCAAATACTTTAAGGGCATTCAAAATTACTTCATTGATATTTGTAGGCTCTTTAAAAGATATGGTCATGGTTTTCAACTCAACAAGCTGTCTTATCATGTTTTCCAATATCGCTACATCATCTACAATCATTTCCATATATTTTCTATTAGGGTCACCTTCGGGGAGTTTTCCATAAACCTTGCGTGCAAAACCACCGATAGAAGTTAAGGGATTTCTTATTTCATGTGCAACCTGATCCATCATCTGTTCCAGCGCCTCTGATTTTTCCTCTTCTGCTAATTTCTCACGCGCTGCCTTAATAGTAAGTAATGACCTGACCCTTGCAGAGAGTTCTTTGTAATCAAAAGGTTTTGGTAAATAATCATCAGCTCCAATATCCAGACCTCTCACCTTGCTCGCAACGTCGCTTTTTGCAGTAAGCATGATGACTGGAATATATCTTGTATTTTCATCTAATTTGAGCCTCTGACACACCTCATAGCCGTCCATTTTTGGCATCATGACATCGAGCACAACTAAATCAGGATTGTAATCAACAACCTTTTTAAGACCTTCTTCACCGTCGTATGCCTCTGCTGTTTCGTATCCTTCAGATCGAAACCTCTTTTTTAAGAGTTCTACAGTGTCTTCATTGTCCTCTACAATCAATATCTTACTCTTCTTCTCCACCTATGACGCTCTCCCATTTACCCCTTAGATAAGCTTTTACCTGATCAGGTAATTCACGAACATTAATAGGCTTTGATATATACCCTTCACAACCAGCCTCAAAGGCCTTTTCTCTATCTCCTTTCATTGCATGGGCAGTTAAGGCGATTATCGGGGTGTCCTTAAACTTTATCTGGCTTTTCAACCTTCTTGTAACCTCATAGCCATCTATCTTAGGAATCGAGATATCCATCAGGATAAGGTCAGGGTTTTCTGCGATTGCCTTTTCTAATGCCTCTTCTCCGTCAACAGCTTCAATCATTTGATAACCCCTGTTCTTAAGTATCTTGACTACCAGCTCCCGACCATCCTGATTATCATCAACTACCAATATTTTCCTGGAAAAGTCCTCTTTTTTCTCTTCCATTTTTAATTCCTTCCCTTATTTTTGCGATTTATTGATTATATAGGTTTTTTAAAATTCCGTCAGAAGACTTCTTCTACAGGTACTCATTTAATGTTTCCTGAATCCTGATTACCCCCTTTTATTCTATATGAAGGCTCAACAGGAATTTCGAGTATCTCTTTTTTTAGCGGGAGGGTAAAACAGAATTTGCTTCCCTGCCCATATTTACTCGTTATCCAGATTACACCCTTATGCAATGCTACCAATCCTCTGGCAGTGCTAAGCCCGAGGCCTGTTCCTTCATATTGACGGGTAGTAGAGATATCAACCTGTGTGAACTTGTCAAAAATCTTACCGATATCCTCGTCTTTTATCCCTATACCCGTGTCCTCCACGCATATCTCTGCAAATAGAGGAGACTCACCCGGTTTAATCCCTCTTTCAGAGGGCCCGGCGATTATGGTTATTCTACCCTGTTGGGTGAACTTAACAGCATTTGATAACAGA
>JAZDJF010000148.1:0-2148 GCA_043804165.1 Nitrospirota bacterium | reverse complement strand
GACACTGCCCGATGATGTATTGAAAAGGTGGGCATTGAAAGGCGTTGATTGTTCAGGGCTCCTTTATGAGGCAACCGGAGGCTATACACCTCGCAATACAGATTCCCTCTTTTCTTTCGGGATGCCTGTTGATGTAAAAGGGCTGTCTCCTGATGAAATAGCTAAAAAACTCAAACCCCTTGATATTATTGTTTATAAAAGGCATGTGTTAATAGTCCTTAGCAGCAGAGAAGTGATTGAGAGCACTATTTCACGAGGGATGCATGTCAAAAATCTGCTAAGCGCAGTTAGGGCTGTCAGCAAAATAATGCAGCCTGCCAATGATTATAAGGGCGATGGCAAAGGAAATGAATTCGTTGTAAGAAGATGGTATCCCGAATAACAGTCCTGAAAAATGAAATCCTAAGACGCCTTTTCCTTTGCCTGCAGTTCAATCACGTTTGATTCTTCCCTGATCATTGAAGAACGGCCGTCAAACATTGCGCCTTCTGCAATGCTGAGTTTGGTTGTCGTAAGTTCGCCTGTAACCTGTCCTTTAGTCTTAATCTCTATAATTTCTTTGGCGGTTAGATTGCCGTCAACCCTGCCTCCGACAATAATGCCTCTTGATGTGGCATCGCCCTTAAGGTGTGAGGTTTCTCCAAGTATGAGCCAGTCAGTTTCAATATTGCCTTCAACTGTGCCGTCAATCCGTAGTGTCCCCTGTGTTTTTATGTCGCCTTTAAAGTGACTGTTGATGCCGATAAATGATTCGAGCTTTTCTGTGTTTTTTGAAAACATTGAAAACATATGCTAATTCCCCCCTTCAATAAAAGATTTTGGGTTAACAGGACTGCCGTTTTTCCATACTTCGTAATGAAGATGCGGCCCTGTTGTATTTCCTGTAGAGCCGACATAGGACACCACATCTCCTTTTTTTACCCTCTGGCCTACCTTAACCGCATTCATCTTGCTATGAGCATAAAACGTTGAAAATCCGAAGCCATGCTCAACAACTACAAGATTGCCGCTGCCGCCGTTCCATCCGGAAAAACTCACTATGCCGTCGGCAGTGACTCTAACAGGGTTGCCCGGAGGGGCGCTTACATCTATTCCGTTGTGAAAATCTTCTTCACTGGTTTTAGGATGTTTTCTTTTGCCATAGGATGAAGTTACATTCCCTATAAGAGGCCAGCCTTTGGGTGTTGCCATGTAAAGGTCTCTTTGCTGGCTCAGATAATCCTTTATATCACCAACGTCTTCAACCGTCTTTTTAATCTGCTGTTTCAGAGCCTCCATGTCAATTGCGCCGCTGTCTGATGTATCCACGTTTTCAAGAACCTTTTCTTTGGACTTCAGAGAAAAGAGTTTTCTGAACTCAGCCTCCGCTTTTTCAAGCGCTGACATTGTTGTCTTCATTTCCATAAACTGACCGGAATAATACTGCACCTTCTCCTGCATCTTGTAATATTCAAGAGTGTCAATAGCTATTGAGAAGACATATCCTGTTCCGATGAGCCAGAGAAGTATTGAGATGAATATGCCGACAGAAGGTATTTTGAGATTGAACGGTTTTCTGTTGCTGTGAGGTATTACCATTATAGTTATCGGAGTAAATGCCTTTTTAAGCAGAAATCTCATTCTATGCATATCTTACGCCCTGACCTCCTTTCTTAATATTGCCTATCACAAAAGAATCAACCCCTGCCGCATTTAAAATAGTCATTGCATTTTTTGATTCAGTCTCGGGGATGGCAATAATATACCCTATTCCCATATTAAAAGTCATCCTCATGTCGTCAAGGGGCACGCTGCCCATCTCTTTTATAATGTGAAATATAGGAGGAGGGGTCCACGAATGTTCATTAATAACAGCGCTTATTCCCTCCGGGAATATCCTTGGAAGATTCCCTGAAATGCCTCCGCCTGTGATGTGAGCCATTCCTTTTACCCTGATTTTATCTTTTATAATGTTAAATGCCTTTACGTAAATTTTTGTCGGTTTAAGAAGTTCTTCTCCGAGAGAGGTTCCGAGTTCTGAGATGTAAGCAGAGGCATCCATTTTCTTTATGTCAAAAAACAGTTTTCTTACAAGGGAATATCCATTGCTGTGAAGCCCGCTTGATGCAAGCCCTATGAGAACATCACCCTCGTTTATATCAGAGCCGT
>JAZDJF010000147.1:0-4844 GCA_043804165.1 Nitrospirota bacterium | reverse complement strand
GCGCCAAAATTAAGGACAACCCCTCTTTCACCTGCCCCAATCTGAACCCATGGACTTAAAAACAGAAAAAAGACCAGAATTGCTCCAATAATCAGCGCCAGCCTCATAGGTCCTTTCTTCATCGCAGACTGCATTGCCTCCTTAGCCTTATAGACATCTCTCTCATCCATTATGCTTCCTCCTTTTATGATTTAGATCGTATCTTCATACCTTGCAAATTGAAGTTTTGAAGAGCTATCTTGACAGACCTTAACCCTTTTTTCGAATTATGTCAAGAGTTTTCGGAAAAATTGTGAAAAAATTATAGGATGAAATTATTGAAAAAACTGCTGCAAGGTATAGGGAGATATTGGAGATATTGACGGGGTAGGGATTACTGGGGATGAAGAAAAGGAGGTTTTGCGGTTTTCCTTGTTACTCCTGCGGGATAATCTTTTCAAGTTCTGCAATTAACATGGGGGCATCTTCTACTGCTGTTTTCCAGAGGATATCAAGATTGATGTCGAAATAAGCATGAATAAGGCGGTTTCTCATGCTGATTATTTTAGCCCAAGGTATTTGATGTAATTCATCGCGGCATTCTTTGGATAGTTTTATAGCGGCTTCGCCTATTATCTCTACTGCTTTTTCAAGAGCAAATATCTTCTGTTGGTCGTTGTCAAGAGATGCCCGGTCTCTGCCTCTGATGAATGAAACTGCTGCTTTTGCAGCATCAAGCATGTGCCTGAGGCGTATAATATCATCCTTCTGCATATTGCACTTCTGCAGAATCTACAACTTCCTGCCTGAAATAACGGCTCAAATCCTGTGGAGTTCTTAAATCAACCTTTCTTCCGATGATTTCTGACAATTCGATTTCCATACCGGCAAGCGTTATAAGTCCCGGGATATGATCCGGGTCGAATTCAACAAGGAGATCAATATCACTGTCAGGTCTCAATTCACCACGAAGGGCAGAACCGAAAAGAGATAACTTGCTGATATAATTTCTCTTGCAGAACTCTGCAATTTTATCATGGGAAATTTCTATGTGTGCTGTAGCTTTCATGTTTTATAAATAACATATTATGGTGATATTTACAATAGGAGAAGGCCAGCTAATAAAAACTGATCTACCACGTAAGCGAGAGAATAGTCTTGATATCTGACTGAAGCCGGTTGAATTTGCATTTGAGCGCCATGCACTGCCCTGAGCGGTAACAGTTGCCGTCTTTTATGACAACATGGATGTGAATTCCTGTCTCTTTTGTATAAGGACAAGGAAGATGCAGTTTTCGTGTAGTCTCGGAATAGTGTTTTTCCTTTATATATGGCTGCATGAATTTTTATCTGTTCTTTAATTTTGCGAGCAGAAGCCCTATGTACTTGTTAATTGGATTGCCTCTTGAGTATCTAACAAGATTTTGGTAATTAAATCAAGCTTAAAACATAAAACATCTTATATAATATCCCATGCTTATCCTCGGAATAGACACATCATGCGATGACACTGCTGCTGCTGTTGTTGAGAACGGTGTCAGAATAGTTTCTAATATTGTCTCAAGCCAGACGGATATTCACAAAAAATACGGAGGCATTGTCCCTGAACTTGCATCGCGAAGGCACATAGAGATGATATTGCCTGTTGTTGATGAGGCGTTGAAAGGCGCAGGCGCAGGACTTGAAGATGTCTCGGCTGTTGTGGTCTGCCATGGTCCCGGACTGATAGGTTCCCTGCTTGTCGGATGCTCATTTGCAAAGGCATTATGCTTTTCAAAGAGTATTCCTTTGATCGCAGTAAATCATCTTGAAGGGCACATATTCTCCTGTTTTCTGGAAGAACCCCGGCCTGAATTTCCGTTCATATCGCTGATAGCATCAGGCGGTCATACGAGCCTATACCGAGTTGACGGTTTCGGGAAGTACAGGGAACTGGGCAGGACAAGGGATGATGCATCAGGCGAGGCTTATGACAAGGTATCCAAGCTTCTTGGGCTTGGTTATCCCGGAGGCCCTGTAATTGATAAGCTTGCATCCGAAGGAAATCCTGAGGCGATAGATTTCCCAAGACCGTATCTTCCTGAATCATTTGATTTCAGCTTCAGCGGCTTGAAGACAGCAGTGCTTCATTACTTGAAGTCAGGTGTCAGGTGTCAGGCGTCAGGTGTCAGAAACCAAAACATAGAACACAGACCACAAACCACAGGCAGAAGTAGTCTGAGACCTGAAACCTGGAACCTAGAACCTGTTTTTATAAAGGACATTGCCGCCTCATTTCAGGCGTGCATGGTTGATGTGCTTGTAAGAAAGACAGAATGGGCGATAAAAAAAGAGGGAATAAGGCGTGTCACTCTCTCAGGCGGTGTATCGGCAAACAGCGAATTAAGAAAAAGAATGAAAGAAATGGGCGATGAAAGGGAAACAGAGATATTTATTCCGTCCATAAATCTGTGCACGGATAACGCTGCTATGATTGCCTCGGCAGGGTATCATCACTTTTTAAATAAGGACTTCGCAGGTATAGACCTGAATCCCAAGGCATACCTTCCGCTTTAACCCGAATGATGCAGACATTGCTCAATCCCGATGTGTATCGGGACTTTAACTCGATGATATTATTAAAATATCTTTATTTGTTATATTCACTGAAATATTCCAAAAACCATCAGAGAAATGTATGCTAAGGTATCGAAAAATAAATTTTCTCACAATCCCGATGTGTATCGGGACATCATTTAAATGCATTTTTGGGGTTAGTATAGCGCCCTGACAAAGCTTATGTATTCCTGCGGCGGGTCTATGATTTCAAGGCATATCAGGAACGGCTTATATCTTCTTTTTTCTGAAGACAAGGATTGCCGCAGCAGCGGACAGGAATATTAAAGGGCTTATCCCCTGCGATATTGAGATATTTCCAAAGAGAAAGCCTCTCGCTTCATCGCCTCTGAAGAATTCCACAGTAAACCTGATGGCAGAATATATTAGAAGATACGCCCAGAATAACTGTCCTTTGAATGACTGGCGCTTTCTCAGAGTTATGAGTATCAGAAAGTTTATGAATTCTCCTGCTGATTCGTATAACTGTGTTGGATGAAGTGGTATGCCTATTTTTGCAAGGGATTCAGGGTCAAGGAATGTCACTGCCCATGGAAGCCCTTCTGCATGTTTTCCGTAACAGCATCCTGCTGAAAAGCACCCAAGCCTTCCGATTGCATGCCCGATTGCAAGTGACGGCGCAAAAATATCAGCGGCGCCCCAGATATCAAGCCCTTTCTTTTTTGCATACCAGACTGCAACAGGGATTGCGAATATAACGCCTCCGTAAAATACAAGGCCGCCTTCCCAAATTTTGAAAATATCCAGAGGATTTCTCAGGAAATGACCTGCCTCCACAAGCACAAAGAAGAGCCGTGAGCCTATTATCGCTGCAATGAGCATGTAAAAAGCGAGGTCAACGATTTTGTCTGAAGGGATTCCCTGTTTCTTTGCCTGCCTTACGGCAAGCGCAAGCCCGAGCAAAAAACCTGCGGCAATAAGAACGCCATAGGTGTGTATTGTCAGCGGGCCTATTCTAATTAATATTGGATGCATTTATTGCCCTTTCTTAATATACAACAGGCGGGGATTGTCTTTGAGCGGATTTATTTTGCAGATATTCCTTAAGTATGAATTGGAAAAATAATGAGGCAAAATACCTCGGAGGTCGGAACGACAGAGAATGAGCAAAAAGATTGTCCCCGCCTGTTGTGTTTTAGTTTTCAGATTTTTCATGTTTACCCAAAAATAACCTCATAAATATCAATCCTATTCCTATTGTCAGCGCTGAGTCTGCAACATTGAATGCCGGCCAGTGATGCCTGCCTGCAAAAACATCTATAAAATCAACAACAGAACCGCGGAAGAGCCTGTCTATCAAATTTCCTATTGCGCCTCCGAGGATAAGAGAAAGTCCTAAAGGGTCTTCTTTCCCTTTTATAAGCATAAAAAATATGACTCCAATTGCAACGAGGGATATGATTATGAAGATGTTATTCCCGAAACTTTTGAACATGCCGAATGCAGCTCCTTCATTCCTCAAGTTCACGAGATGGAGAAATGGAAGAAGTTCAACCGGATTAAAAGGACTTATAAGTTTATCTGCGAGATATTTTGTTGCCTGATCCAAGATTACAAGCAGGGGCATAATGATAAAAGCTGTTTTTCTCATTTAATAACATTATAACATCTATGGCATAACTCAGGGGCATCGCTATATGTTCCGACAGATGCGCTCCAGTTCCAGCAGCGCTCGCATTTTTTGCCTTCTGCCCTTTCAACAATGACTGACATGCCCTTTATATCTTCGCTTTCATAAGCGCCGTCCGTTTTTTCTGACGCCTGCCTTGCCTCTGCTGATGAGACGATAAACAGCGCTGGAAGGAATTCTTTGTATTCATTCAGGAGATTAAACTCCTTTTTAGGAAGGTATAGAATTACCTTTGCCTCAAGAGAATTGCCTATGAACTTATTCTGCCTCTTAATCTCCAGAGCCTTGTTTGTCTCATTCCTTATTGCTATGAGTCTTGCCCATTTCTCCTCAAGCGCCGGATCAAGGTATTTTTCATCTGCCTTCGGGAAAGGTGAAAGAAACACGCTCTCCTCTTTCTTGCCGGCAATGAATCTCCATATCTCTTCTGCCGTGAAAGAGATTACCGGTGCCATAAGTCCGGTCATTGTTAAGAGTATCCTGTTTAAGACCCACTGTGCAGCCCTTCTTTCCTTTGAATCGGATTTGAAGGTGTAAAGCCTGTCTTTAAGAATATCAAGATAAAATGAGCTCATGTCCACAACACAGAAGTTATGCAGGAGATGATAGACTTCATGGA
>JAZDJF010000146.1:0-6857 GCA_043804165.1 Nitrospirota bacterium | reverse complement strand
GACCAGGCGGGATTTCCTGCTCGTCTCGGCATTGGCCGTCTCTTCCTTAGGCTTTAAGTCCGGCCCGTTGCATTTCCGCAGGCAGAGGAGCGTGATAAGGCCTCCGGCCGCCCTGGAAGAGGAGGAGTTCATCAACCGCTGCATAAGATGCGGGAACTGCATGAAGGTATGCCCCACAAACGTCCTCCAGCCGGTATCTTTCCAATCCGGCTTTCAGGGGGTATGGACGCCGCAGCTCGTTCCCGAGATCGGATATTGCGAGTATAACTGCACGCTCTGCGGCAAGACCTGTTCCACGGGGGCCATACGCAGCATTTCGTTGGAGCAAAAGCACGGTACCAGGTTAGGGCTGGCGAAGGTCGACCGCTCCATATGCATAGCCTGGGCAGAGAACAAGCAATGCATCGTCTGTGAAGAGCATTGCCCGGTCCCTGAGAAGGCGATAAAATTAAAGAGGGATCTCGCAGGCGGCAGGGAAGTCTTAAAACCCCTGGTAGACGGGAACCTCTGCGTCGGCTGCGGGACATGCCAGAACAAATGCCCGGTGCGCCCGGTCCGGGCCATCAGGGTCATACCTTTTTGACCGTCCCTTATTTTTGGCTTGCCAAAAGCGGGTTAAAATAGTATCATACTTATCTACTTTCGGATTTTGGGCCCATAGCTCAGTTGGTTAGAGCAGCTGACTCATAATCCCTTCCAAGCATTTTTCGCAAACCATTGAAATTTCTGTAACTGTAATCTCCGTAAATAACTTACGGAGATTTTTTATTGGTGGAAATGAGTGCCAGTGCATGCCAATCGCTATTGATGATGGACACTTTTTGGACACTATGGGCCTTCAAGGGGTTTTCCGCCCTAGAGGTGAGGGAGAATTTTGATGATTGAGGTTCATCTCAGGGAGTGGTAAAATACAAGAGCATAGATCGGGGCCATGAAGATAAAACAGTGGCGGATTCTGCCTAGGGATTTGGAAAAATTTATTAAGGCCAGTATATTTTTATTAACAAGCTAAAGAGGTGACAAAAATGCTTGAAGAAATTTTAACGGAAGAACAATTGATTAAAACCGTTCACCAGACATTTGAAAAGTTCAAAAATGGGAATTGCATTGATAATGAGGTTGAATATAACATACTAAAGGATTATGCCCTCACGGGACTGGTAAGGTTCGGTATTTCCCATGACGGCAAGCCAACAGCCGCCTTAACCGATACCGGCGTGCATTATCTGAAAATAATGAAACGGCACAATACTATCTAACAAAATTATGAGTTATTACGGCTGGATACCCATTCTAAGCGGCGATGTCTCTCTAGAGGCTATGAAAAGCCTTTCTGTTTCTGGATGTTACTCCGATGAAACGATATTTACCGATTACATTAAACCTATCAAATGCAGAAGAAAGACATACTATGATAGAGACAAAAGAATTATAAAAATCAATATTGAAATTCCTGAGTTATGTATTTTAACCGTGAATATTGATACATTAGACAGCGGAGGGCTTGTAAAGTTTGATTATGCAATAGAGCTTGGAAGAGAGGATGATATACTCCATGAATTCTATGCCCAGATAGCTTACAACTCCATCAAGGACTTTTATCATCTTCATATCCATCATGATAGCAAAGACGATTATATCTTGAGGCCTGTTATTGCCGATGAACCAAAGATCGCTGTCCAAAAGATATTAAATCAGTATCGCAGGAAAATCATTCTTTATCATAAACAGATAAGCAATACTGTAAGGGATTCCGTATTGAAGCGTGGCATCAGTAAACTTGTCTTGAAGATTTTCAAGGACATGTTCTGTATCTCTGATTACATATGCGGCATCCAGCAGATAAACATAGCACTTGGAGAATTTACGTACGCATTGAGTTTCATCGATTGCTGTATTAATGACGATAAAGAAAAATCCGAATTAAGGGAAATCTTCTCAAATGCAGCAGAATCTTTGAAGATAATAAGAGAAAGGATTGCCTGGAGACTTGGTTTCTTTGTAACTTTTATTGCGCTATGCATAGCTACCCTGTCATTAATCGCCAACATAGCAAAAATATTTGTTAATTTTAGATAAAATTATGCTAAGAGAAAAGAAGGGAGGCATACGACACGCATGTGAGGTTATTCTTGAGGGCGAAGGAAAGAGAGTTACGGGAGCAGAAGTTATCACAGGACAAATGATATGGCCAGAAAGGCAAGAGAGCAGGAATTTACCGTTAAATTGAATATTCATTTCAAGGATGACCCGGTATTGTTAAGAGATATTACAAAAATAATCCTTCTCGCGATTAAGCTTGCCGAAGAGAAAGAAAGGAAAGAAGAGCTTCAGAAGAATCAGCCAAGTGAGTTTCTGCAAGGTGAACAAAATGTTCATGGATTATGAACGAGCCAGATACGAAGCCAGCTTGAAGGTGAATAATTATTCACTAAAAGTGAATGGTCTCCTTTTTGCCGGACAAGGCTTATTTCCTTGACAAAGGTTTAAAAACATGTAAAATCTATATTGTATGAAAATTTACGATATTTCCATTTATAGGAAAAATGATGAAGAATAATACAATGCAATACCTTAATCCGAGGGAAAGGGAAGTTGTAGCAAGGCTTGCCTATGAAAAGGCTTCAATAATAACACAGGAGCAGTTTGATAGATACTTCAAATTTCCTAAGAGGGCAAGGGAAAAAACGCTTTTCAGGCTCAGCAGGAAGGGCATACTCAAGAACATAAAGAAGGGCGTATATCTTTACTCGCCTCTTGAATCAGGGCCTGCTGGCAGCAACATAAACGAGTTTCTCATCCCGCCTGTTTTCTTTCCAAAAGGCAATTACTATATCGGTTATTCAACAATGTATAACTACTATGGCTTTACTGACCAGCTTTTTCAGGTGATGTACATTCTTAATACCTCTTTGCAGAGGGAAAAGATGATAGGCAATATGCAATTTAAGATGGTTAAGATTTCTCCCAAAAGGATGTATGGCCTTGAAAAAATCAGAATTAAAAATACCGAAGTGATAATAAGCGACAGAGAGAGGACTCTTGTTGACTTGATTTATGCAGCCCAGCCAGTAGGCGGCCTGAAAAAGGCATTTGAGATATTAAAAGAGCAGGTAAAAGGCAGGAAGATAGATACAGGCAAGCTTATAAGATATGCCTTGAAATTCCCGAACGTTGCAATGAGAAAAAGGATTGGATTTGCTCTTGAGCAAGCTGGTTTGCATGACAGGACATTGGAGCCTTTGCTGAAAAGCATAAAGAAAACCTCTCTTATTACACTTTATCCTTCAAGATCAAGAAAAGGCAAGATAAACAGGAAGTGGATGGTAATTGAAAATGCTTCATAATGACAGGGGAGAGTTTCTCAAGATTTTAGAAAGGACATCCGCACAGACAGGATTTCCTTTAAGGCTTCTTGAAAAGGATTATTATATTACGATTATCCTTTCAAAGATAAATGAATTGAGCAGGGATTTGATATTCAAAGGCGGAACTTGCCTGAGCAAGGTTTACTATTCTTATTACAGATTGAGCGAGGATCTGGATTTTACTCTTAAACTATCTGTCAGGAATTCTACAAGAACAATCCGTAGCAATGCCATGAAGCCGATAAAGGAATCAATAAAAGTTTTTCTGAAAAATTTTGACATGAGAATAGAAGATCTGGATAAAACCGGGCATAGGGAATCAACTCAATACATATGTTACCTCGATTATAATTCCGTTGTATTGAATAAGAAGGAATCAATAAAGCTTGAAATAGGCTTAAGGTTTAATCCTGTTCTGCCCACTGCAACAAAAAAGGTTAATCATAAATTTTTGCATCCCTTCACAAAAGAGCTTCTTTTTGATGCTGGGAGCGTTAACTGTCTTGCACTAAAAGAGCTTGTCGCCGAGAAGCTGAGGGCTGCTGCCACAAGAGAGGTTATAGCAGGAAGGGATTTTTATGATTTAGGATATCTGCTAAAAGAAGGGTTTAATTTCAGGGATAAGGGACTTCTTGAATTATTTAAAAGGAAACTTGAGGAAGACAGCTTTTCATCTGATTTGAAAAAATACAGGATAAACTTAGGCAGGACAGACAAGGAAATAGAGGAAATGAAGGCAAGGGTTGAGGATGAGTTGTTTCCTGTATTAACAATTGATGCCCAGAAATCCTTTGATATGCAGAAAACTCTTGATGAGCTAAATAAAGTGTTTGGAAAGACGGATTAATCCTGGGGATTTGAGGAAGGTTTTATTAAGAGTGGGTAATGTTTAGATTATAAAAAGGGGTAAAATGGCTCAGATATTTATTGCACACAGTTCTAAAGATAAGTGGCTTATTGGTCCAATAAGTCAAGTTTTAACACAAGCCGGAGTAATTCCATATTTAGCAGAATTGGAATCTCCTACTCCTTTTCCTTTGCCACAAAAATTACAAAAGGCTATAGAAGAATCGAAGGTTATCATTGCAGTATTAACTCATAATGCAACAAATATTATTCAGACAAGAGATATAGTTAATTGGGAAATATCTGCCGCCTATCATCTAAAAAAGCCTACATATGTTTTTAGGGAAAAAGGAGTGGATGTACCCCTAATGATTAATTATATAACCGATTACTTTACCTATGACCCCTTTGACGAACAAACATTAAAAATAACTTTAGACAAAATTTGTCAGATTGGATTTGATATAAAACGGTCAGAAGATACTGATAAAGCGATTTTAACCTTATTTGGAATTGTATTGGGAATTATAATTTTATCTAGTTTGAAATCAAAATAGTAGATGAATATTATGAATTAAATAAGAGTTGCAATTATATACTTGACAAATAATCTTTTTCTGTTATATTAATACCCAAGGTTCACCTTTCATCAGAAGAGTGAACCTTTTTTATTTTGTTTAACCTCTCAATAAATCCCGCAAGAAGTCTTTTTTCCGTCAATAAACAATCTTTTTCAACCAAGCAAGGAGGATTTTATGATCCACATAGCGTGCCTTGTGATTCTCTCTTTTTCTCATCTCTTATTCTAACCAAAGTTTTCTTCCAACAATCTCCGATATCAGCCCTTTCCCGAACATAAATCTTAAAAATCCATTTCTGCATTCCTATCCAATGTCATTCCTTAAGAAGTTCATCAATCTGATGAAATATGAACTTTTACCCAAAAAGCCAAAGAAAACCAGATTTGCATGGACTTTAAGCGATAAGAAATACCTCGAGCTTTCTGATGTCAATAAACTTAAAAGGGCCTGTGGGAAAGTCAGGCATCTTGCTTTAAGGCGCGACAGCTCAGTGGCTGTCAGGGACTGGTTCATGATAGAGCTTGGCCTGAACACAGGCTTGAGGGTTGAGGAAATGCGCGAACTGAAATGCGGTGATTTGAACATCCAGAGGGGCCATGCATCCATCAGCGTAAGAAAAGGAAAAGGCAACAAGCCAAGAAACGTAAAGATAAGTGAAAGTTTCAAGAACAGATGTAAAAGATTTCTTGAATGGAAAAAGCGAAAAGGGCAGTACATTGATCTTGATTCCCGGCTACTGACAAGCAATAAAGGAACGCAGTTAAGCAAGAGGGCATTGCAGAAGGCATTCAAGAAATGCATCAAGAAAGCAGGGCTGCCGGAGCATTACTCAATCCACTCCTTAAGGCATACATATGGAACATACCTCTTAAAGGCAGGCAATTACAATTTAAGGCTTGTCCAGGAGCAGCTAGGGCATTCTTCAGTAAGGGTAACTGAGGTTTACGCGGGCCTGCTTGATTCTGACCTGAAAAGGGCTGTTGAAAGGATTTACAAGTGAGGTGATTCAAAATGTTAAATTTCTGCGCATGGTGCAACAAGCACATAACTCCTGTTATGTTCAACAAGGTGTTCACAAGGGAAATAAGGAAAGGCGGATACTGGTTCTGCTCTTTGCATTGTTACACGGAATGGCACCGCAGGTTCTATATTAAAAGAAACATGCTTAATCTGCAGGTCGAGGGAAATCTTCTTGAGAATCTGCCGTTCGTGCAGGGTGTAAACCAGCAGTAGAAAACAGGCTTGCAAGGGAGGAGGTGATACAGGAAAAGGCAGGTTTTCTTGATGTCGGGATATGACTTTTAAAAAGGAGGTGCAAGATGAGGTCAAGATTTTTAGCGCATCCTGTCCTGGTTATGCTTGTAATAGTTGCATTTTCTCTTCTCGCCACAGGATGTACAAGAACAGTAACAAAATATGACAAGGACGGGAAGCCCTACAGCGAGGAGGAGTCTGATCCGGTGGCAACACTTGCGGCAGTGATTCTTGGGAGCCTGATTTTGGGCGCGATAGCGGTTGCGGCTGCCGGCGGCGGCTCATATCTTCCCGACCAGAACAGGCCCATGTTTGCCGATGCCGGAGGAAATGTCATGACTGATTTTCCATCGCGCAACTTTACATTCTCATCGGTAAGGTGCGTCAAATTAATGGATGCACAGGGCAATCTCATCAGCAAGCATGTCATAGACGTTGACAAGCTGCGGGCAGGCGGATCTTTGGTAACCCTCTCTGATGTCCAGATTTCCAGCGAGATTAACAAAAAGGCATTGAGAAGGCTTGCGGGTGAAGTGGCAAAGGCCAACAACCTGACTTCTGTTCCCAAGTCAGTAAAGACAGAGGTATCCTATTTTTCCGGCAGCGAGGATGTCATGAGGCTTGACGCCGTGAGCATCCCGAAAGACAGGATTCCGGAGAAAGGGGACTCTGAACTGACAGTAATGTCGGACAAGGGGATATACAAGACCACCACGACGCTGAAAGAGAATCAGCAGGAAAAGGACGCAAGGCAGCTCAGCATTACTGTAAGCAACCTCAACTAAAATTACGCAGGAATGTGTTATCC
>JAZDJF010000145.1:0-2625 GCA_043804165.1 Nitrospirota bacterium | reverse complement strand
CGCTACCTGAATACAACGTGTTAGGAAATCGTTTGCAACCTTCCCTCCGTGCAACAAAAATCTGTATACGGGTTTATCTGCTGTTGCAAAAAGAGAAGAACACCGTTTCCAGTCCTGTAAAATCTCTCCGATACTTGTTGATGATGTCTCAATCTCACCATTAATAATTGGCAGTAGTAATTTTTCAAAGAAATCCGGAAGACAATAATTGGGAATTCCTCCATGTCCTAAAATTGGGGTTACATACTTTAAAGCTCGTTCATCTTCAAAGTGCGGCAGATTATATTTATTTAAGACCTCAATAAAAAGATTACCCCAGTCTGTTTGACGGGAAGGTTTTGGCGGAAGATTTAAAATATTCCATACCGCAGACCAAAATTCTCCGCCTTTGTAGTGTTCGGTTCCGACCAAAACGAGAAAATAAGAAAAGGCTATTGGAGATTTATTTTCAATGCCTTTGTGGGCAGTATTTTTAATCAAAGCAAAAAGTTTCCCATTATTTGAATCATTCAATATAGATGAGAGCTGATAAAGCAAGGTTATCTTGGAAGGTTTTTCTGAGAGAACATTAGAAAATGCTTTTTCATAAGCATCTACATTATTTAATTGCATTGGTCAATTTTTTATTATTAATGTTGCTCATTAATGCATAGAGTAAGGTATCAGGATTCATAGTAATTTTTCAAGGAGATTTCTCCTCTCCCATAACCACCTCAACCGCCTTATAAAACCCCCTCACAAATTCAGCCATTCTTTTATAGTCAAGTGTATCGGCTCTATCTCCGCAGCCGTGGTAATACGGGTTTCTGTAAAATGCGGTGTCTGTAATCATAAATGCAGGATAACCGAATCTCCAGAATGAGAGGTGGTCGGAAAGATCAACGCCAGGCACCAGCGAGATTGTGTTCAGTGATTCAACAGGCAAAGAGGATGATTTTTGAAATGCCTTTTTCATCTTCAGCGTGAACTGCCTTGACCGGATATTGCCTACAAATGCAAGAAAATTGCCCCTGTCAGGATAAAACCATCTGAAAAAAGGCAGGGGATAATACTGACAACCTTTTTTGTCGCAGAAATACCCAAGCATTTCCAGAGCTATCATGCCTTTGACATCAGCGGCCTCATTCTTAAGGCTTTCAGCATAAACATAGCTTCCCATATTCCGCGTCCTGAAAAAAGGAGGCTCTTCAAGGGCAAATGCAATAAAACGCACTGTCATTGGCAGCGGTCTTTCTGATGTCAGACGGCAAAGTTCAAGAAGCCCTGCAACTCCGCTTGCATTGTCATCAGCCCCAGGAGTGCCCCATGCAGTGTCATAATGAGCGCCTATGACAATGATTCCTTTTCCTTCTGAAGTCCCTTTAACCTCTGCCTCTATGTTGTAGTAGGTGTTGTTTCCAGTTTTGAATGACTGCCTCTTTACATTGCATTTATAAGAGCGGAATTTCTCCTCTATATAATCAGCAGCCCTGTTGAGTTTTTCTGTCTCCTGATAAGTTCTTGTGCCTATTTTTTCTGAAAGAAATATTACGTGGGATTTAAGGTTTGTCTCTAAAATCTCTATGTTGTTCATTGGAGCAAAGATAATTAAATAAGCTATCAGGGTATATATCGTTAACTGCATCTCTTTAACGCCAGAAAAGCTGAAGCAATGCAGATGTTGCGATCCGCCTCGGCGGACGATACCTTTTCTCCTCAGGCGAATCAGCCGAGGCTGATGCTACATTCTCTGTTTACCCAACCTTAATCTTCCAGCCTGTTCCGTCCTTCTTGTCCTCAAGTATTATCCCCTTTTCCTCAAGTTCCTTTCTTATTGCATCCGCTGCTGCCCAGTCCTTTTTCTGCCTCGCCTCTTCCCTTGATGTTATCCTGCTCAGGATATCTTTTTCTGTCAGAGGGATTTTCTTGGTTCTCATCAATGCCGTCTGCCATTCATCAGGTGTTTTCCTGAAGATGTTCAAAACACCGACTGCCTCCATCAAAAGTTCTTTTGTCTTTGATGCAAGTTCGTTTGCCTTTTGCCCTGATGGTTTGCTGTCAAGATACCTGTTTGCTTCTCTTATGAGTTCAAAGATATGCCCTACTGCAAGTGCGGTGTTGAAGTCATCATCCATTGCTGTCAGGAATTTTCCTCTGAATGAATTGACTACATTCTCAAATGTCTTTTCCGGAGAAGAAATCTTTTCTCCTGATTCATTTTTAGATGTAAAATCAGCAATCCTTGTCAGGGTCGTATAATACCTGTCAATGGAAACCTCTGCTTCCTTGAGCTGTTCGTCAGAGAACTCTATCGGGCTTCTGTAATGAGTTGACAGAATAAAGAATCGCACAACCTCAGGGTCATATCTCTCACTGACCTCTTTGATGGTGAAAAAGTTTCCAAGTGACTTTGACATCTTCTCCTTGTCAATTGTGATAAAGCCGTTGTGCATCCAGTATCTGACAAATGGCTTTCCTGTAAATGCCTCTGACTGGGCAATCTCATTTTCATGATGCGGGAATATCAAATCAGCGCCGCCGCCGTGAATGTCAAAGCTCTCAGCAAGATGCTTCATTGACATTGCAGTGCACTCTATGTGCCATCCGGGCCTTCCCTTTCCCCACGGGCTTTCCCAGAAAGGCTCG
>JAZDJF010000144.1:0-8204 GCA_043804165.1 Nitrospirota bacterium | reverse complement strand
AACCGGTTTGTCATGATTAAGTTTTGTAAATGCTTCAAGGTCAGTCCTTGTATCATTCAGATAATCCCATGCGATATTGTCTTCCTCGTGGCCTATCCAGATACTGTAATTTGCATTTATCCATGAACCAGCATGAAGCTTCCCGAGCTGCTCTCCATGGTCGTATTTGAGAAATTCTGATACTGTCACAGCCTTTAATCTCTTTTCATTTGAAAGCCGATCGTAAAGGCAGCGCAGGAAATCCTGGCCGTCGTTCCTATAATGTTCCCATGCGTTTTCACCGTCTAAGATTATCGGAACAATATATGGCCTGTCTTGAGGAAGTGAGGAACGGATATTCAATAGTCTGTTTATGAGGTCATCCGCTGCATTTTTAGGTTCCCATTCAGAATACACAAACCCTATCATGTCTGAGAGCTTATGATCCCTGAATATTATCGAGACGTCAGAAAAACTGTAAGGCCTGTAAAAGCGTGACGGATCTGTTATGCTGCCCGAATAATCTCTCAGTTTTATATCAAGGGAATTTGCCAGTATGCCTTCGTCTGTGGCAACCCATTTTATACCTTCAGAATGAACAGCCCTTATTACATCTTCGCTTACAGAGCCTTCCGACGGCCACATGCCCGCGGGTTTGTACCCGAATGTTTTCTCAAAATACCCTACAGCGTCTTTTATCTGCTTTACCGCATCTTCGGGGTTTGAGAATCTTTTCTGCGGCAGCTTGACATGAGGCATGGCGATTTTTGATAAGTCCGTATCCCATAAGAGCGGCAGGATAGGGTGGTAGAAAGGAGAAGCTGATAATTCTATCTGTCCTTTCGCATTGAGCTCTTTATACTTTGGAATTATTCGTTTCAGAATTTCAAACTGTTTCTCTATCAGAAGTTTTTTTTCATCCTCGGTGTATCCCTTGCCTTTTCTTACGAGTTCGCTCAGGAAAGGATCTTTCCTCCTGTACATCGGGTCTATCCAGCTGAGGTTAAACAGCACCTGAAGGTCAAGGAAGTCGTGTACGGTAAAATATTTTATTGTCCTTGCTAATTCTACCTTTAAAAATCGCACTCCCCTTTTGACAAGCAGTTCGTAATATCTCGGGAATGGCCTTATCATGTTGTCCCAGTTTGCGAGGAAAAAGTTCTCAAGCATGAATATTTTGTCGGCATCTGTCAGGTCCTGAGGATTTTTCATGGTAAGGCTGAGATAGATGTCCGTTGCATTATTTTCAGTATAATCCCTTAGCTGTTCGAGCAGAGACGGCACAAGGTTAAATGTCTGTTTTATTTCCGGAAAATCCTCAAGTATTTCAACCATGTCAAGATAGTCTTTTGTGCCGTGAAGTCTCACCCACGGAAGCCTGTATATCCCTGTGAAAGGGTCTTTGTAATAAGGCTGATGCATGTGCCATAGGAAGGCAATGTAAAGCGGATTACCTGCCATACTGAAAGATGTATTCGTCAGGTCTTGCTAAGCCGAACTCTTCCCGCGCGTATTTTTCCGCGTAGAACGGATTTTCTTTCAGGGATTTTATCTGGGTTTTAATACAGGTGTTTTCTTTTTCAAGTTCCGTTATTTCTTTTTGAAGGCTCAGCTTTTTGTTTGAAAGTTCTCTGTATTTCAACAGTCCCGCATCGCCCAAGAGAAGATTTGTTCCAAGGTAGATGAAACTCAGTATTATGAGGATAAAGGTAATAAGCCTCTTTTTTTTAATCTCAGATACAACCTGTTTTCTTAAAAGGTTATCCGAATTCATTTCTTTAGATTATAGAATGTTTCAACACCTTTGTATATAGCAGAATCAGCAAGTTCTTCTTCAATCCTGAGCAGCCTGTTATATTTTGCCACTCTCTCGCTTCGTGCAAGCGAACCTGTCTTGACAAACCCTGTGTTGCATGCAACTGCGAGGTCTGCTATTGTGGTGTCCTCGGTCTCGCCTGATCTGTGCGAGACAATTGCTGTATAACCTGCCCTCTTTGCCATTTCTATGGCGTCAAGGGTCTCGGTCAGTGTCCCTATCTGGTTAAGCTTGATTAGTATGGAATTGGCTATTCCATCCTTAATCCCTTTTTTAAGGATTTCCGTATTTGTGACGAACACATCGTCTCCTACAAGCTGCACTCTTTTGCCGAGTCTCTGTGTGAGGAGTTTCCATCCTGCCCAGTCGTTTTCCGATAAACCATCCTCAATGGAGAGTATCGGATATTTATCTATGAGGTTTTCATAGTATGAAACCATCTTTTCTGAAGATACAAGTCTGCCTTCAAAATTATATCCCTTGCCTGAATAAAACTCTGATGCCGCCGCATCAAGCGCTATGTAGATACCTTTGCCGGGTTTATAGCCTGACATTTTTATTGCGTCCATTACGAGCATGATTGCCTCTTCATTGCCCTTGAGGTCAGGAGCGAATCCGCCCTCATCTCCGACAGAGGTGTTCAGCCCTTTTTTCTTGAGAATACTTTTAAGATTATGAAATACCTCAACGCCTGCCCTCAGCGCAGAGGCGAAATCCTTAAATCCGGCAGGCATTATCATGAACTCCTGAATATCAAGATTGTTGTCAGCATGCGCGCCTCCGTTAAGGATATTCATCATCGGAACAGGAAGTTCCTTCGCATTGCATCCACCGATATATCTGTAAAGTGGAATTCCCGCTTCTTCCGCTGATGCCTTGCATACGGCAAGCGAGACCCCGAGTATTGCATTTGCGCCAAGCCTGCTTTTATTTTTGGTTCCGTCAATCTCTATCATCAGGTTATCTATGTAAGTCTGGTCGCAGGAATCTATTCCTCTGAGCTGAGGCGCAATTCCCTTGAGAACATTTCTGACAGCATTCGTGACGCCTTTGCCGTGGAATCTTTTGCCGCCGTCTCTGAGTTCAAGCGCTTCTCTTGTGCCTGTTGATGCGCCTGACGGCACTGCTGCACTGCCTGATACTCCACTGCTGAGAAACACCTCAACCTCAACTGTCGGATTCCCCCTTGAATCGATTATCTCACGCGCATGTATATCTGTAATTAATCCCATAAATGCCTCCCGATGAAAATTTAAAAGTATAAATCCAAAAAGCAAAATTGCAATTCAAAATTCAAAATTTTTATTTTTAAACTTTGCTCCGCTCTTTTTTAAGTGATAGCATTTCCTTAAAAAAAGAGACAAATTCTTCATAGTCACCGTATCTTAGCAGTTTGAAGGTAAAACTTTCAAAGTACAGCATGAAATTTCTCAATGACTCAAAATTGAAAAATCTGTCAACTGCCCTGAGAAGCACGTCAAGTTCTGAAAAAAGCTCATTGCGTGTCTCCTTTGCGATAACAACCCAGTCCTTTGCTTCTGTCTTCTGCGCACCTTTCGCCACGTTTATTTCTTGGGCGGTACATGGACTGCCTCGTTGTGGACATCTTCCGAGGCTTCCATGATTCCCTCTGATAATGTAGGGTGTGCGTGTATTGTATTTGCAATGTCTCTGACCTTTAACCCTGCCTTCATTGCAACTGCTCCTTCATGAATAAGGTCGGATGCATGCGGCCCTATGATGTGCATCCCAATGAGTTTGTCAGTGGCTTCATCTGCAATTACCTTTATGAAACCTGCTATCTCTCCCATTGCATGAGCCTTGCCGAGGCCTCTGAACTGAAAATGGCCTGTTCTTATCTTGATGCCTTTCTCTTCTGCCTGGTGCTCTCTCAATCCTACTGATGCAATCTCAGGAGATGTGAATATTGCTGTCGGCACAGTGCTGTAATCGATATTCTCGTTACGCCCCATTATATTTTTTGCTGCAATGATTCCCTGAGTTGAGGCGGTATGCGCAAGAAGCCACGTTCCTGTGACATCACCTATCGCATAAATATCAGGAACGTTTGTCTCCATTTTTTCATTTACTGTTATCTCTCCCCTTTTGCCCTTTTGAATTCCGGTGTTTTCAAGTCCGATGCCATCGCTGTTAAGCGCCCTTCCGATTGATACGAGAACCTTTTCAGCAATAATCTCCTTGCCGTCTGACAGAAAGGCGTGAACACCGTCTTCCTTTACCTCAACCTTTTCCACCTTAACATTCGTATAAAGTTTTATCTTTTTCTTTTTCAGTTCCTTTTCCAGAAGTCCGGATATTTCCATATCTTCGGTGACAACTGCGCGCGGCATCATCTCCACCATTGTGACATCAGCTCCGAGTTCTTTATAGATGCAGGCAAATTCGCATCCTATAACCCCTGCGCCTATGATAAGCATGGATTTTGGCATCTCTGTGAGATTAAGCGCGTCATCGCTTGAGAGTATGTTTTTCCCGTCAAAAATGAAAGAAGGTATCTGCGCAGGCCTTGAGCCTGTTGCTATTATTATTTTTTCAGCCTCAATCTTTTCAGTTGAGCCATCCTTACCTCTTACCTCAATCTCTTTCGGTGAAAGCAGGGTGCCTCTGCCCTCTTTTAGAGTTACTCCCCAGCTTTTGAATAACCCTCTGATTCCTTTTACCTGAACGCTTACTATCTTGTTTTTTCTCTCGTTGATTTTCTGGAGATTTGGGATAAGTTCACCCCTGAGTTCTATGCCGAATTCTTCCATGTCTTTTGCTTTGGAATATGCCTCTGCTGATGCGACAAGCGCTTTTGTAGGGATGCACCCTCTGTTAAGGCATGTTCCTCCCACCTCTATGTCTTCTATGACTGTAACCTGTGCTCCCAGTTGTGCAGCCTTGAGCGCCGCAACATATCCGCCGGGCCCTGCGCCAAGTATAGCAACTCTCATTTTGCTTCCTCTTCAACGTATTTTGCATAGTCAGCCGCGTCCATGAGGTCGTCAACTTCTGAAGCGTCATCAATCTCAATGATGGCTATCCACCCTTTGCCATAGGGCTCCTCATTGATTATCTCCGGAGATTCTGAGAGGTCGTCATTAACTTCAATGACAGTGCCGCTCACAGGGCTGATAACAGATGAAGTTGCCTTTGTGGACTCAATTTCTGCGAGTTCGCTGTTTGCTTCAATAGTGGTATCAGTTTCCGGCAGGTCGATATATACAATGTCTCCCAGTGCGTCCTGCGCATAGTCTGTTATGCCGATAGTTGCCTTTTTGCCTGATACTCTGACCCATGTGTGTTCTTTGTGGTATTTAAGATCTTCTGGATACATTTTCTCCTCCTCTTCCAGTTTTTAATAGTGCTGAATTAATTATCACATGGTTTTGCTATTTGTCAACCCGAATGATGCAGACATTGCTCAATCCCGATGTGTATCGGGACTTTAACTTGATGATTTTATTAAAATATCTTTATTTGTTATATTCACTGAGATATTCCAAAAACCATTAGAGAAATGTATGCTAAGGTATCGAAAATAAATTTTTTCACAATCCCGATGTGTATCGGGACATCATTTGAATGCATTTTTTGGGTCAAGAAAGTAATTCACCCCGTTAGAAAAAAATCTCACATTTGGGTTTTCTAACGGGGTTCACTTCAGGCTATAATTTTTTTTCATATATACGGTATTGCTTGTATAGGTTTCCGCCTATCATTTCCACAATCCTCTGCACAGGAATATTATCCTCAAGTATCCATGAAAACTCAACCCTTTTATATCTGCCTTTTTTTATGCCTTTGAATCCCTCTCTGAAGAGTATTGCGTCCACGCCTTTATTCCTGTAATCTTTTTTTATGCCGAGGAGCAGCAGCCGGAGGTCTTTTATCTTTTTTGAGTAATACAAAGCCTTCATTATTGTTATAGGGTTGAGTCTGCCGTTCATATGCTTCAGGACACGGTTGAAATCGGGAAGGAGACCCAGAAAACCGACAGGATTGCCGTTGTCCTCTGCAATCAGTGTAAGCTCTGGAACAACTATCTGTCTGAGCTTGTTGCCGAGGCAGTCAATCTCATCGTCTGTAAGCGGTATAAATCCCCAGTTATTTTCCCATGCTGAATTGTAAATCTCTTTGAATGCCTTCATCTCGTCTGAAAATCTTTTCTTGTCCACAGGCCGCACAGTGATGCCGCGTTTCTCTGCTATTGCGGCGACCCTGAGAACTTTTTCAGGAAGAGTATCTTTTACGTCATAGATGTATGCATAAAGGTCTTTTGCCTTATTCATGCCGTAGCTTTCCATTAAATTGGAGTAGTAGGGCATGTTGTATGGGGTCATCAGCATCGGATGTTCCTCAAAATTATTAATGAGAAATCCGCATTCTTCGTTGGTTGAAAAATTCATCGGCCCCCTGATTATCTCCATTCCTTCTCTCTTAAGTTCTTCTGACGTCTTATCCAGCAGCGCTGATGAAACTCCGGCGTCATTGACGCATTCAAAAAAACCGAAAAAACCTGCCTTTTCATTGTGAAACTGAATGTGTCCCTGATTCACTATTGAGATTACCCTGCCGGCGCATTTCCCGTCTTTCTCAGCGATGAAATATCTGGCCTTTGCATGATTGAAGAAGGGATTTTTATCTGAAAATTGTTCCTTCAGTTCCTTTGTCAGGGGCGGGACATAAAAAGGATTTTCAGAATATAAAGAAAATGGAAATTTTATAAATGCATCAAGGCACTTATCGGTTTTGACCTCTATGACCTTTATAGAGCGCAAGATTCGTCTTCAAGTTACTTTATCAGCCCTAATGCCCTGCCGACTTTTTCAAAAGCGCTGAGGACTATATCAAGATGCTCATCTGTATGGGTTGCCATATAACTTGTTCTTATGAGCGCCTTTCCGTTCGGCACTGCAGGGCTTACGGCAACATTTGCAAATACCCTTTCTTCCTGCAGCATCAGCGCCATCTTAAACGCCAGTTCATTTTCCCCGACTATTACAGGAATAATCGGTGTCTCGCTTGGGCCTGTCTCAAATCCAAGTTTTCTGAGTTCCTTTAACATCCTGTTTGTATTTTTCCAGAGCCTTTCTCTTCTTTCCGGTTCATTTTCTATGATGTCCACTGCTGCGCTTACAGCAGCAATTGAAGCAGGGGGCGGGCTTGCGCTGAATATCAGAGAGCGCGCAAAGTGTTTTATGTAATGGACTATGTCAGAGTCTCCGGAGATGAATCCTCCTATGGATGCGAGCGACTTGCTGTATGTCCCCATGATGAGATCAACTTCATTTTCAAGTCCGAAATGTTCAGCAGTGCCTCTGCCTGTTTTGCCGAGCACTCCGATGCCGTGCGCATCATCAACCATCAGCCGTGCATCGTATTTTTTTGCGAGTTCCACAATATCAGGCAGCTTTGCTATGTCCCCTTCCATGCTAAATACGCCGTCAACAATGATTATTTTGCCTCTATCTTTATTTCCTTCCAGCGCCCTTTTCAGGTCAGCCATGTCGTTATGCCTGAATTTCTTTACTTCTCCATAGGACAGTCTGCATCCGTCAATTATACTTGCGTGGTCCATCTTATCTATGATTACAACATCGTCCTTTCCGACGAGGGCAGAGATGACTCCAAGATTGACCTGAAACCCTGTTGAAAAAATAAGCGCCGCGTCTTTTCGCATAAATCTTGCGAGTTTAGCTTCAAGCTCAACATGAATATCCAGAGTTCCGTTCAAAAAACGTGATCCTGCGCATCCTGAGCCGTATTTTTTTACAGCCTCTATGGCGGCCTCTTTTACCTTTGGATGATTTGTGAGTCCCAGGTAGTTGTTTGAGCCCACCATAATCATTCTTCTGCCGCTCATTGTAACTTCAGGGTCCTGGGCGCTTTCTATGACTCTGAAATAAGGATAAAGTCCGCAAGATATCAATTCCTTTGCCTTTGTAAACTTAAGGCATTTTTCAAAGATATCGGGTGATTTGTTTACAGCCACTGATGGATCCTGTACCAATCCGCTGTCCATTTTACACCTTCCTTTATTCCTACATTTGGGATAAAACCAAGTTCATTTTTTGATTTTGTTGAATCGCATGTCCAGTAAGAGTGCTGCAATTCTCTTATCTTATCTTTGTTTATAATATTACTCTGATTGCCAAGTTTTTGTCCAATGCTTGCAAGCATCGGCATTAGAGATCTCGGTATTCTTAATCTTACCGGCTTTGATCCAAGAGTAGAAGCTATAGCCTCTGTTATCTCTTCATTTGAATATATTCTGCCGTCGGACAGATAAAAGATTTCACCTTCTGCTGTTTTGCTTTCTGCGGAAAGAATTGTGCCTTTGACAAGGTCGTCAACATATAACAGTGAATAGTAGCATTTCCCCCAGCAGAGAGAGATGCCTTTTTTC
>JAZDJF010000143.1:0-2001 GCA_043804165.1 Nitrospirota bacterium | reverse complement strand
GAGTTCAAGAATGGGAAATCTCTCAGGGTCGTTTGATGTTGAATTTATTAAAGGTTTTCCCCATTGGTTGTTATGCACCTTAAGCCCTGCCTCTATTGCCTTTGCATTTGTTGTGTCAAGGCATATCGGCAAAGATACGACCTCCTGTATTGTTGTTACCATCCACTGCATTAAATCTTCTCCGCTGTCTTCCGCAGGGCCTATGTTTGCATCTATCATTCCTGCCCCGGCTTTCCACTGGGAGATTGCGATCTCCTGTATAGGGCCCTTATCCTTTTTTATCATTGCCTCTCTGACCCTTTTGGCTATGATGCTTAATTTTTCCCCTATTATTATCATTACCTTAAAAACCTCCTTATTTTATTAAGAGCGTTGCTATAGCAAGTCCAGCGAACTGGAGGGAAAGGTTATGATAACATAAAATAAAAGCTGTTTTGTGATTTTTAATTTTTATAAATCTATAAAAAATTCTACATCCACAGCGCTGTTTATCTGCAAAACTACCTGTCAACTTGTTAATCTTTTTTATGCAGAGTTATAATTCATAAATGAAATCTGCGCTCACTATAGCAGGTTCTGATCCTACAGGCGGGGCAGGACTTCAGGCTGACATTAAAGTGTTCAGGGCTTTCTGTGTTCATGGGCTTTCAGTTGCCTCTGCGCTTACAGCTCAAAACACAGAAGGTGTAAGCTCTATCCTTCATGTTGATAAGAATTTCTTTGCAGAGCAGCTCGACGTTCTTTTAAAAGATATAACGCCTGATGCAGTCAAGACAGGCATGCTTTACAGCAGACAGTTAGTAGGCGCAGTCGCTGAAACTATAAGAAGGTATCCACTCAAAAACCTCGTGATAGACCCTGTTACTGTGTCATCATCAGGGGTCAGTCTTATTGAAGACGGAACACTGGATGCAATAAGAGAACAGCTTTTCCCATTGGCAAAGGTGATAACCCCGAACATCTATGAGGCATCCGTTCTGACAGGCATATCAATAGAAGACGTGACTCAGATGGAGGAAGCTGCAAAGGAATTGAAAAAGATGGGGCCTGAGAATGTGGTGATAACAGGAGGGCATTTGGAAGGAGAGGCGCTTGATTTATACTATGACGGCTTCAGTTTTTTCAGGCTGGAGTCTGCAAAGAGGGAAGGGGAATATCACGGAACAGGATGCGCATTCTCAGCGGCTGTCACTGCATTGCTTGCAACCGGTCATTCGACTCTGGAGTCAGTGAAGAAGACAAAGGAATTTATAAACGATGCAATAAAAAATGCTTACCACATCGGAAAAGGAATGAGGCTTCTCAATCTTTAAGTTCGTTGAGCTAAGGCTTCTGCTTGCGCATTTTTTCATCGTACATCAATTTTTCAGCCTGGCGCAGCAGTTCATCAACAGAACAAGGGGATTCTGGATTGTAGTACGATATGCCAAAACTTATCGACAACGTGTAGCTACGCTTGTTTTTTGTGCTATAATCCTTAAGATTTTTTTGGAAACGGGCAATGATCATTTCAGGATTATCCCCAATAAATCCCACTGGAATAACAGCAAACTCATCACCACCAATACGTGCAATGATGTCTGACTCCCGATAGGTTGCTCTAAATATATTGGCAGTATCAATTAATGCCCGATCGCCTTCTTGATGGCCCCATGTATCATTAATTACCTTCAGATTATCCATGTCGGCATATAGCATGAATATTCCTTTCTTCTGCCGTTTGGCCAACCGCAACAGATGTTCGACCATCGTGAAAAATCCCCGCCGGTTATAAATGCCTGTGAGCTCATCGGTAAGTGATAAGGTGCGCAGTTTTTCCTCCAGCTGCTTGATCTCGTTAATGTCCTTTGAAACAATGGTTACAGCTATTATGCTTCCATCCGTGTCTTTTACAGGGCTTAGTGTTCGGAGGAAGTATCTGTTGTCTCTGCGGCTTAGATGTTCGTGCTTGACTGACTCGCCTGTTTCGAACACCTTATCGACCTTTTCAACAAGCCCTTT
>JAZDJF010000142.1:0-7471 GCA_043804165.1 Nitrospirota bacterium | reverse complement strand
TATGCCTGGCTTGCTATGAGCCTGAGCAGACGGGGAGAGGGAGGCGACATCGTTCTCAGAGAGATTTTCCTTTCGCTTTCCGGCTCAAGAAAAAAAATGCTGTTTATAGCAGTTTTGCCAATCATAAGCGTTTCATTGCTTATCGGTGATGGAGTAATCACGCCTGCCATCAGTATATTGAGTGCTGTAGAAGGTTCCCGTTTAATCCCAGGACTCAAAAATCTTCCCAATCTATCTATTGTCTTTATTGCCGGGATAATTGCCATTATACTATTCTCATTTCAGCGCAAAGGAACAGAAAAAGTCGCAGGCGCATTCGGGCCTATCATGTTTGTATGGTTTTCTTCCCTTGCGCTTGTAGGCGTCACTTCAATATTAGAGTCGCCTGAAATTCTCAAGGCTCTGAATCCATACTACGGGCTGAAATTTCTGGCAGACAACGGCTTTATGGGGTTTATTGCCCTCGGTGAGATAATTCTATGCGCAACAGGAGGCGAGGCTCTCTACGCAGACATGGGGCACCTCGGAGGAAAACCGATAAGGCAGGCATGGTCAGGGGTCTTTGTTGCGCTTGTGCTTAATTACTTAGGACAGGGGGCATTTTTATTAAGATATCCCGAGACAAAAACCATACTCTTCGAAATGGCATTCCATTATGCAGAAATCCTGTATATACCGTTCCTGTTATTGAGCATTACTGCCACTGTTATCGCATCACAGGCAATGATAAGCGCCATGTTCTCAATAGTCTATCAGGGGATAAACACGAGAATCATGCCCATGTTCAAAGTGGATTACACCTCCATTGAGAGAAGGTCACAGATATACTTAGGTTCTGTAAACTGGTTTCTTCTTATTTCAGTGCTTTTCATAATGTTTGAGTTTAAGCAGTCAAGCAGCCTTGCCGCAGCCTATGGCCTTGCAGTTACAGGCACTATGTCCATTACAGGCATAATGATGGCTCTTATCTTTTATCTTAAAAAGAAACCTCTGCTCTCAGCTATTTCCGTTCTTGTAACATGCATTGATGTTGCATATTTCACTTCAAATTTCTATAAGATACCTCACGGTGGTTACTGGTCTCTGATACTTGCCTCTATTCCGCTTGCGATGATAATACTTTACACAAAAGGGCAGAAAAGGCTTTACAGGAATATGAACTTCATGCCGTTAGAAGAATTCCTCCACAAATTTACCAGAGTATACCAGACAACAGAGAGGATTGAGGGGACAGCGCTGTTTCTTATAAGGGATGCAAAAGAGATTCCCTTCTATATAACACAAACAATGTTCTATCACGGCATCATGTATGAAGATAATATATTTGTATCCATAATCAAGAGAGACGACCCTTTCGGCGTTACAGGCTTCTTTAAAGAAGACCTCGCAAAAGGCCTCAGGGTATTTGAGATACAGATGGGATATATGGAAGTGGTTGACATAGAGGAGATATTAAGAGAGGCAGGCGTAGAGGAGAGGTCTGTCTTTTACGGCGTTGAAGAAATAACAACAAATAATCCAATCTGGAAGGCATTCTATTTCATAAAGAGAAATACCTCAACATTTATCCGTTTCTACCAGTTCCCGCCCAAAAAGCTTCACGGCGTCATTACAAAGGTGGAGTTATAGTATGCGCGATAAATGCGGCGGCGCAGCAAATCTGAGAACCCCTATCCTTAAGGTAAAGCGGTGTCCCGAATGTGATGCCGATGTGGAGATATTTTCAACTGATGTAGAGACAAGATGCGGCAAATGCGGATTTATCATATACAATGAGCTTGAGTCATGCATTCAGTGGTGCAAATACGCAAAGGAATGTGTTGGAGAAGAACTCTACACGAAATTGAAGAAACAATAAAAGCACTTTAATCACTTTTACGACAGGCATGTGGGTTGAAAAAGCACACATTACGTAAGAAGGCTGTGGCTGGATTGAGGCAAGATTCACGGGTCTGTCAGAATAGGGGCTGAAGTCGCAACGAAGTGGAGCGGATAGCCCCGCATGAGAACTTGTAAGAGCAAAATATATTGTACTAACATGCCACTTTTGCAACGATAGTTTAATATTGCCGAAAAACAGTCGCAGCCTTCTGAGCAAAATCTCGCTGCGTCGTAAACCCCGTTTAGAAAAGATAGGGCATCCCTGACGTTAAATGGCAGAGCTTTCTAACGGGGTAAAGGTTTTGAGGCACATATGCCTGTCGTACATTTTCCCAACTGCATTCTTCGGTTTTAACTACCTCTTTGCCGTTTATACTCTTCCGCCTTTTTTATCATCCCATCTGTCCACTCTGGCGTTCCGAGTGCGTGAGTATGCGTATAAGTTGCAAGAACATTCTTATAGCACAGACCGTCCAGTTTATCTGTAATCCCCTCTCCCCTCTTCATTCCAAATGCGAAATAGATATTCCTTGCATTGAATTCTGAGACTGCTTCCGGATTAATGACGCGGGAATAATGGAACTCATGCCCTTTAAGCACAGTGCCCTCCTGATAATAGGGATTGGCTTTCTGTACCTCTGCTATTGAATAGCCGTGAGCCTGCGGCTTCTTCTCAAGAGAAAAACTGAATGGGAAAATTCCGGTCATTGGATATGTCCTGCCATCTATAACAAGAGATTCGCCTAAATACATCAGCCCTCCGCACTCAGCATAGACAGGAAGTCCCCTTTCAACGGCTTTTCGCAGGGAATCCCTGAAATCACTGTTTTCAGCAAGGGCTATCGCATGTGTCTCAGGAAACCCTCCTCCTATATAAAGCGCATCAATATCAGGAAGCGACCTTTCTTTCAATGCGCTTATCTCAACGATAGCAGCGCCTCTGCTCTCAAGCTCTTCAAAATTTTCGGGATAATAAAACTGAAAAGCAGAATCCCGTATAACACCAATCCGTAATCCCCCCATTCCCCCTTTAGCAAAGGGGGGCAAGGGGGGATTTTTTAATTGCTGATTGCTGATTGCTGATTGCTGACCGCTGACTTCAAGCTGACTTGCCTTATCCGCAATCTTTAAAACTGCATCAACATCAATGTATTTCTCAGTTATCTCAAGCGCCTTATTAATTGCCTTCTGCGCCCCTATATGCTCCTGAAAAGGCACAAGCCCCATATGTCTCTCAGGAAAATTTTCTTCCTTCATTCTGGGAAATGCTCCCAGGACAGGTATCTTGCAGTATTTCTCTATAGAGTTTCTGATTATAGATTCATGCCTGCTTCCTGCGATATAGTTCAGGACAACTCCCTTTATATCTACTTTCTTATCAAATTTCTGCATGCCGAGCAGGATAGCAGCAGCTGTCCTCGTCACCTTCGTACAGTCAAGCACGAGAAGAACAGGGGCTTTAAGCGTCTTTGCAAGTTCTGCCGTACTGTGAGTGCCTTGCTCGTCCATCCCGTCATAAAATCCCCTGTTGCCCTCTATCACAACAATGTCAGCAGATTTCGCATGATTCACAAACGAAGGGATAATCCGCGATTCGCTGATTAAAAATGTATCAAGGTTATAGCACGGGTTTTCTGCTGCTGTTGAAAGCCATCCGCCATCAATATAATCAGGGCCCTTTTTGAAAGGGATAACTTTCATGCCTTTCTTCCTGAACGCTGCTATTAGCCCAAGCGAAAGAGTTGTCTTGCCTGAGCCGCCCTTCAAACCTGCGACAATAATTCTCGGATATTTTGATTTCATGCGCTCATCCCTTTGAATATGATATATTGCCTTAAATTTTGGTGATAATCAACCTTTGCCATAATATTGCCTTCTTCCCCATACACGCTAAAATCTAATCTTTACAAAACCTTCAAGAAAGTTTATATTTCAGTCAGCAATCTATGGGCGGGATAACCGAAATAAGTTTGGATATAATCCTAAAATGGATAAAAAGCGAAACAGTTCGCTTGTGAACAAGTTATTTGAAATGCCCAGTTTTAAAATTTTAAAAGGATTCTTATGGCAAAGATTGTTTTAATCTCATGTACGAAAACTAAAAGGTCTTATAGATGTAAAGCTAAAAAGATGTATGACCTAAGTGTTCTATTTAGAAGGAGTTGGGAGTATGCGGATTTACAAAAACCAAAACCGGATAAAATTTACATCCTTTCAGCAAAGTATTATCTTTTAGAACCAGAAAAAATAATTGACCCTTATGATGTAACTCTATGTTATGTTTCGAAAAAAGAAAGGCTCAAAAATCCAACTTTAAAAATCTTAAATAATGTGGAGAGAAGGAATTGGTATACTGAGGTAATAAACCAACTAAAACTTGTAAGCGATTTAGAAAAGGACGATTTTGTTTTTTTAGCAGGAAAACGTTATACGCAGGGACTAATCACTCATATTTTAAATAATAATGCAAAAGAACCTCTTGAAGGAAAAAATTACGGTAAAAGAACGGCTTGGCTTAAAAAAGAAATTGAAAAATTAAAGGGTAAACAATGAGCGAGAATTGCAATACAATACATCAATGGTTTAATAGTCTGCCTAAATTGAAGTTTCCTTTCAATGGAAAAGATATTTCACTAAATGGAATTTATATCTTGTTTGAAAAAGGAGAATTTGCCCACTCAACAAATAGAATTGTCAGAATCGGAGCGCACACAGGCAATAACCAACTTCGTTCTCGCTTGTTTTAGCATTTTTTGAACGAAAACAAAGACAGAAGTATTTTTAGAAAAAATATAGACAGGGCTTTATTAAATAAATATAAAGACCCATTGCTTCAACAATGGGAATTAGATTTAACCACAAAAAATGCCAAAGAAAAGCATTCCGATTCTGTTGATTTCATTAAGCAGAAAGAAATTGAAAAAAGAGTTACAAAGTATATTCAAGATAATTTTTCTTTTGTCGTATTTCAAATTGATAATAAAGAAAAAAGACTTGGAATAGAATCCAAAATTATTTCTACTGTTTCTCTCTGTGAAGAATGTAAACCCTCTGAAAACTGGTTAGGTTCTTTTTCACCAAAAGAAAAAATAAGGAAAAGTGGGCTTTGGTTAGTTAATGAACTTTGGAAAATCCCGTTATCTGATAAAGATATAATAGAATTAAAACATATGCTTAAGAAAGCTGGGCACAGCACATAACAGCGAATATGAGGCTCGGCTCTTGCAAAGCCTCGACCCAAATTGCCTTCGGCAACTTCTCATATCCGCAAACGTTAGCCCTCCCCACAACCCAAAAAAGGCAGTGGAAGCATACTGTTCCACTGCCTTTTAAAAATCAGTTAATTAAACCGCTGAATTTACTTTATAAGCTCTTTTCAATCACCCCCTCCACCGCCTTTGCCCACACCTCATATCCCTTACCACTCAAATGCGCTCCATCATCAAGTAAATACTCCCTTATCACCCTGCCCTTTTCGTCAAGAAAAAGATTGTAAATATCCAGAAATTCAACATTGGTTTCTCCGGCGAGTTCTTTTAAAGATTTATTCACATTCTGTATTGTTTCATTGGATATAAAATCCATAATCACCGGAAGGATGCTGTTCATGAAGATTTTAGCTGAAGGATAGGCAGAGGATAATTTTTCGAGAATCTTTTTGTATGAGTCAAAGAAATTAAAATCATCCATAGCAATGTTGTTCAAGCCTGTCATGATGAAGATAAGGTCGGATGAGGGATACTCTTTTGTTATCCTGCCAATCCTTGATAAAAGCCCTTCGACTATCTCTCCTGCCACGCCAAGATTCACAGCTTTATGGATAGGAAATATTTTCTGCCAGTCATAAAACTCAATCAATGAATGACCAAGAAATAGTATGTTCATCTTCCTTAACTGTCTGGATTCCCGCTTATCCCGAAAGCTTTCGGGACGGGAATGACAAACTGTGAGGTTTTACTTATGAACTCCTTAGTATTTATAAGATACAACACTATATTCAAAACAAATCATTTTACATGATACTCCACAATATCCCTGTCATGGAGCACATAGTCTTTCTGCACTCTCTGGCCATCAAACTTCGCAGAACCCCATATGCACGCATACTTGAAATTCTTCGTAAAATCCTTGTGAATCATCTCTGCAAGGTCAATAACAGCAGAACCGGCAGGCAGGACAAAAGGCGTATCCATTTCAGGATTTTTACCGGGCTCTTTCGAATATACCCTGATAATATGAGAGTTCTCAAAGACAGCTCTTCTTAATTCCTCGATGCCTTCTTTTCGCGCAGTGGAGATACCAATTACAGGATACAGGGAGCCATATTTCTCCTTTATCTTCCTCAGCCCTTCTTCTGAATCAGGCAGGTCTGATTTATTACCGGCAATGATAATTGGTTTGAATGCGGGAATTTCATTATTTAGTATGTCCTGACCTTTTTTCAAAAGCGCTGTCTTCCACTTTGAGAGCTGCTCAATCAGAAGTTCGGTCTGTACTTCTGGGTCTTCAGAGAGGTCTATTACCGGCATTAAGACATTTGCATTTCTGATTATGCCGGAAACCCAGCCGTCCGTGGATTCATTTCCTATCGGAGGAAGGTCAACTATCTGAAACTGAATATCCTCAAAGGGCATCATGCCTGACAATGGCGTTACAGTTGACATCGGATAATCTGCGATAACAGGATTCGCATTAGTCAGTGTCTTAAGTATGGATGATTTTCCTGAATTTGCAAATCCTGCAAGAGCAATCTGTGCAGCGCCCTGCTTTTCAACTGTATAAAGGTCTCCCTTGCCGGATTTCTTTTTCCTTATCGCATCCTCACGAAGCTGTGAGAGTTTTTTCCTCAGGTCAGCCCTGAGTTTGTCAGTGCCTTTGTGTTTCGGGACAGTGGAGATTAGTTCTTCAAGGGCAGCAACTTTCTCATGCGGCGCAGATGCCTGCTTATATTTCTTTTCAGCCTCAAAATATTCAGGCGGCAGATTTGTCGGCATATAACAATATACCATAAGGGAATTAATCAAAACATCCCTGCCTGTGCTACGGCAGACAGGAGCTATTGCAGCATGGACCAATGGCATCTGGCCTGTATTAAAATGTTAAAATAACCTGTCATGATTTATACAGATACGATAGACCTTACAACCAAAGGCTTTTCAGGTCATCGGTGAATAAGACCGAAAATATAACAGCCTGCATAAGATGCGGCACATGCTGCCGGAAAGGTGGCCCTGCCCTCCATAAGGAAGACAAAAAAATACTCCTCGAAGGGCATATCTCATACCATCACCTGATAACAATCAGGAAAGGCGAGCTGGCATTCACTCCACTGAGCAGCAAGCCCGAACCAGTCAAACAGGAACTGGTTAAGATAGCAGGCAAAGGCAAATCATGGGCATGCTTATTTTATGAAAAAAAACAGTCCTCCTGCGCTGTTTACGAAAAACGTCCGCTGGAATGCCGTCTTCTTAAATGCTGGGACACTGCACAGCTTTTGGCTATTGTAGGGAAAGACACTCTTACCCGCGCTGACATTATCAGCGCGGATGACCCAATTATGAGGTTTATCAGGACACATGAAAAGGAATGT
>JAZDJF010000141.1:0-3188 GCA_043804165.1 Nitrospirota bacterium | reverse complement strand
CATCAACGTATTTTATCTTCATATGGAAACTTTTCTTCAGCATGTTTTCAACTTTTTTAGCCTCATCCTCCCTTAAAACACCGTTGTCAACAAAAATACACGTGAGCGCATCGCCTATTGCCTCATGAACAAGCACAGCTGCGACAGAAGAATCAACGCCTCCGCTTATTCCGCATACGACTCTTTGATTCCCCACCTTTTCCTCTATCTCATGCTTTGCAGTCTCTATAAAGGATTTCATTGTCCATGTCGGTTTACAGCCGCATATATTGAAAATAAAATTCTTTATTATCTCCCTGCCTTTCTCTGTATGGACAACTTCGGGATGAAACTGGAGCGCATAGAAGTTCCTTTTTTTGTCAGCCATTGCCGCAACAGGAGAATTTTCTGTATGCGCTATTGATATAAAACCTTTGGGATATTTCTCTATCCTGTCTCCGTGGCTCATCCAGACTACAGCTTGGAGACGAGGATTGATACCTTTAAACAAATCAGAATCGTCATCTATGGTAAGTTCGGCCCTGCCATATTCCCTTTTTGCAGCTTTTGCAACCCTGCCTCCAAGCAGATGAGCCATAAGCTGCATTCCGTAACATATACCGAGGATTGGAATGCCAAGGTCAAATATCTTTATATCAGGTATGGGTGAACCCTTGCTATAGACGCTTGAAGGCCCGCCTGAAAGGACAATGCCCTTCGGCTTAAAATCCAATATTTTTTCAAAAGGTGCGTTATACGGGAATATCTCAGAATAGACGCTGTTCTCTCTCACCCGCCTTGCAATAAGCTGGGTATACTGTGAGCCAAAATCTAATACCAGGATTTTATCTTCAAGCATAGTTGATAATTATAAAAGATTAGCGCGGCAAAAGTCTAAAGCCGGGAAAAGCATAAAAACTGCCGCTGTCAACAATATATGCTTGACAATATACGCCAATACTTTAATATATAGATTAATATATCAGAGAAAAGAGAGGGAATATGCGTTCAATAGATAAAAGAGTTGAGCTCCTCAGGGCAATAGGTCATCCGGCAAGGATCAAGATACTTGAAGAGCTGATGAAGGGCGTAAAATGTGTCAGTGATATTGAAGGCTTCCTTGGCATAAGCCAGCCTAATGTGTCACAGCACCTTTCGCTCCTCAGGCGATACGGAGCGATTGACTATTATATGGACGGCAGACTCAAAAGAGGATATAGTCAGGACTGTTAAGCAAGGATTGAAGAGATAAATTATGATACATTTTTCCAATGTCACTAAGTTTTATGAGAATCAGGCGGCTCTTAAGAACATAACCCTTTCCATAGAAAAAGGCGAAATGGTTTTTATGACAGGGCCGAGCGGCGCAGGGAAATCCACACTACTTAAGATTATATACCTTTCGGAAAAACCTGATGAGGGCAGTGTAACCATAGCAGAATGGGATCTGAGCAAACTCAAGGAATCAAGCATTCCGTTTTTAAGGAGAAACATAGGGGTGGTCTTTCAGGACTTCCGGCTTCTTGACAACAGGAATGTCTTTGACAATGTTGCCATAGCCTTGCGCATACGAGGCATGCTGGACAGCGAGATACAGGAATGGGTTATGGAAATACTGAAGATGGTGAATTTGAGGCATAAGGCGGACAGTTTTCCCCGAGCCCTTTCAAGCGGTGAACAGCAGAGAGTAGTTATTGCGCGCGCAATTGTCGGAAAGCCCACAATCCTTCTTGCTGATGAGCCGACAGGCAACCTTGACCCAGACACCGCAGCGGGGATTTCACGTTTGTTTAAGGATATAAACGTAAGGGGAACTACAGTTGTTATCGCTACACATAACAGGGAACTTTACAGGAATACAGGGCGGAGAGTATTCAGGATTGACGGCGGCAATATGGTCGGGGAGGAGATAGGATAATGTATCTTTTATATTCGTTCAGACTTGCCCTCCAGAGCTTATGGCGTGAAAAGTGGATAAATCTCCTCTCAGTACTGACAATAGCGGCAGGTCTATTTATGATCACGCTCACATTTTTTGTTGTCTATAACATAGACCTTGCAACAAAAAGACTTCCTGCAAGGTTCTCCGTAATGCTTTACCTGAATGACGGGCTGTCAGAGCATGAAACAGGGGACATAATTGCACAACTAAAAAAGAATAATGCCGTTGAACAGACAAAATACATAGCAAAGGATAAGGCGCTGGAGGAATTAAAAGGCGTTTTAAAGGATGCAGATTATATTCTTGAGGGCATTGACGAAAACCCTCTCCATGCATCAATTGAGATTAAGCTTAAGAAAGAATCTGTAAATATCGCAAGCGTTAATAAGTTTGCTTCAGAGATTAAAAAAATAAAAGGCATTGCAGAGGTGGAGTACGGCGAACAGTTCCTTAATTCCATTCACTCTATCAAAGGGATGGCAAAGGCAGGCAGTTTATCTCTTATTATCATAATGTCAGCAGGAGTGATTTTTGTATGTTACAGCACCATAAAGATTGCGTTTTACCGCAGGAAAGAGGAAATAGAAATATTTAAACTTCTTGGCGCAACAAGGGGATTCATACGGGCGCCTTTTGTTATAGAGGGGAGCGTGCTCGGGATGTTCGGCGGGATTGCAAGCATGGCAGCCGCGCTCGCATTTTACTATGTGCTGCTTTATAAGGTTACCGCTACTATCCCAATACTGAAAATCCTTGTATTCCCCCTTGAAACTTTCCCCGCCCTTCCTATTGTCGGATTGCTGTTAGGCATAGGAGGCGCTGTAATTGCACTGGGAAGAATAAGATTCTCCTGACAAGAATGCAAGAAATAAGTCATAAGTCAAAAAATAAAAGTCCACAATCAAATCCCCCCACCCCCCTTTTGCTAAAGGCCATGGCTCGTAGAGGGGGCAAGGGGGGATTTATAAAACTGTCTACTGTCTACTGTCTACTGTCTACTGTTTTTTTACTATCCACTATTCACTGTTCACTATTCACTGATATCGCTTCTGCTGCCAAAGATCCCAAGGAAGAATACAAGAAGCTTCAAAAGGATATAGATGCCCATAAGAGAAAACTTGAAAAAGCCAAAAAGATGGAACATTCAGTTCTTGGAGAGCTTGACAGGACGAATAAAGACCTCAGCCGTACGCAGGCGGAATTAAGAAAATACATTGGAAAGCGGAAGGTTACGGAACATGAGATACGCAAGGTTGAGGCAGACATA
>JAZDJF010000140.1:0-3094 GCA_043804165.1 Nitrospirota bacterium | reverse complement strand
GGATAAGTAAATCTCCCTTCATGGATTATCAGTCCTGCATCAACCTTTCCTTCTTTAACCGCACCCATAATTTCATGAAACGGCATCACTTTGACATTACTCCTGAAATCAGGCTCATAAAGCTGTAAAAGAAGATAAGCTGTGGTAAGCTCTCCGGGGATTGCTATTGTCTTTCCCTTCAAATCTTTCATTTCACATTCTTTTGAAGCTACAACCAATGGCCCGCATCCCCTTCCAAGCGCTCCGCCTGAACGCAGAAGACAGTAATCATCCCTGAGATTCCCGGATGCATTGTAGGAGACCTTTGTTATATCAAGTTTGCCTTTCAAAGCCATCTGGTTCAGCGTCTCTACATCAAGAAGAATTTCCTTAAAGTTCAGATCTTCAGTCTTAATCTTTCCATGCACAAGCGCATAGAAGATGAATGTGTCATTCGGGCAAGGAGAATATCCGAGAGAAAGGGTTTTCATAGCTCTATTCTACATCATTGCGCTTTCAAAAAGAGAAGGCAGGGCATAGTATTCGAGCGGTTTTATTTTGCCGATATTCATCAAGTAATGTTTAAATTTAGATGAAATAAAGAGGCAAAATTCCTCGGAGGTCGCGTAGCGACCGAGAATGAGCGAAGATACTATATCCTGCTTTAATTACCATCTTTCAATGGGCAGCTTTCGCATTTCGGCTTGGGTTTGCAAAAAGTCTTTCCTACCCGCACAAAAAGCGCATGATACTCATTATAAAGTTTTACATCCTTTTTCAGAGACAAACGGAAAAGCTCCTGAAATTTATCGTATGTCTCATCATGCCCTAAAATATTATGCCTTGATAGAACCCTCTTGGTATATGCATCAATAACAAAAATTGGCTTATCCAAAGCATAGAGAAGAATTGAGTCAGCAGTTTCAGTGCCAATGCCGTTAACACTCAAAAGTTTCTTCCTGAGTGAATGCATCTCTTCCTTTCTCATCTTCTTCATACTTCCGTGATAATCATTCATCAGGAAATCAATGAAAGCCTTAAGGCGCTTTGCCTTGATATTGAAATATCCCGCAGGCCGAATCAATGAAGCCAGTCTGTTTACAGGCATATCATGAATAGCCTTTGCATTCAGGACTTTCTCTTTTTTGAGATTATTTATCGCCTTCTCAACATTTCCCCAGTTCGTGTTCTGTGTGAGAATCGCCCCAACTGCAACCTCAAAAGGTGTATCCCCAGGCCACCAGCGCTGCGGGCCAAAAGATTTGAAGAGTTTCTTGTAGATTGAGATTAGTTTCTTGTTGTCCATTCTTTATAATTTTATAGCAAAGGCAGACCATTTGGAATTTACGTTAAACATTTATCTCTTCCTCTTCAAAAACTTCTCGCTATCCTTTTTATGTGTAATGGCAAGAATTGCAACCTCTTTTTGATATATCCGGTAATAGACCCTGAAATCGCCGCTTCTTAGACGGTAAAGGGGCGGCTTAAAACCTGTTAGTCTTTTAATTCTTGTTTTTCCGAATGGGAACGGAGAAATCTCCAGATAATTCCTTATATCCTTTGCAAGCTGAAGGGCGATACCAATTTCGAGTTTTTCGACATCATGCTGGGCGGCAGGGCTGAATACGACCTTAAACCTTTTTTGCTCCACGTCGCCTTTCTAACCTTTTTATGAGGGCATCGGCAGTGATACCTCCGTGCAGAGCATATTCTGAGTATGCATTCTCAATCCTTTTTTTAAAGGCAGGGTCGTTCTCTATAAGGTAGTCAGATAGGGCATCTTCTGTCACGTGATGCAGGACAGCAAGGGGTTTCCCATAGGCAGTTATTATAATATCCTCCTTTTCTGACTCCTTAAGAAGCTCCATTGTATTATGTTTAAGGTTCTTTACGCCTGTAAATCGCATATTTCTCCTTTCCTTAAAGTTATACAATAGTATAACTTTATAGATAGCTCATGTCAAGTCAGCACGTCAGCTGCAATGCAGCGATTATTTTTGTCAGATTTTTAGCTCTGCATTTTGATGTATATGCCTTCTTATCAACTGCGATTTTGCCGAATGAGTAATGGGAAACTCTTATAATCTTCTATCCATTTCAAAGTAAACGTCTTTTCTATGGCGTATTCCAAGTATCCAGACCTCATTAGCACGAATCTTAAAGACAACCCTGTAATCGCCAACCCTCAACTTCCAGTAGCCTTTAAGAGTTTTTCTTAAAGGTTCACCGTACAGATGAGGCACTGTCATAAGGCGTGTTTCTATTGCTTTTTTTATCCTGTCCTTTAGCTTTGTATTAATCAATGGCAGGTCAATAGATTTAACATCAGGATGGTATATCAGATTAAAAGGCAAATTACCAGACCTCGCTGTGTTTTAGAGCCTTTGTTTTACTAAAAGATTTTCCTCTTTTCTCAGCAAACTGAGTCAGCGCTATGTCCTCTTCTATCTCCAGCGCCTCCTTCACAAGATCACGCACTTTTAATGACAATGAAACACCGTCTCTCTTTGCAAGATGCTCTATCCCTACAAAAAGGGGTTTTTCCAGAACAACATTAATTCTTGGATTCTTTGTTGGCATATCCTCACCTCCTGAATAAGTGTAACACTTATAACACACCCTGTCAACTGTTTGCATCTGTCCCGCCGAAATGATAATCTCCTAAACAGAATAGGCAGGTTTCCTCAACTGCACATAAAGAATTCGGCGTCAGTCTGCCTTTGCTGCAATTCTGGCGACCTGAATGACTGTTTTTTTAGAAGCGCTGCTTTTGATTTTTCTGAAATGTCTGAGAAGTCTGCTTTCAACGGACAATAGCCCTAATAATTTTCAGGCTAAGTCTCAGCTTGTCCTCATCAGCCTCTTTAAGTAATTTACTTATATTATCAGTCAGGTCTCTCTTTCTCGACAGGTGCATAAATTCAAAAAGGTCTTTTATTTCTACATTTAATGCATTGGCAATTCTCTCCAATGTGTCAAGAGAAGGATAACTTTTCCCCACTTCTATTCGGCTTAAATGTTTTGAATCTATACCCACCTTTTCTGAAAGTTCTTCCTGCGATAGTCCTTTTGCCTTTCGTAACTCCTTTATTCGTGCTCCGAGTAATTCCTTTGT
>JAZDJF010000139.1:0-11853 GCA_043804165.1 Nitrospirota bacterium | reverse complement strand
TCTGAGAAAGACCTGATTATGAATCTTGGGAACTTTTTATTTAAATATAATCACCTAAGGAGACATGGAGGCTTGAACTATGAAACACCTTTTGATAAACTCCAGAAAGTTACCGAATTAGTGAGCTAGTACAACGTCCCCTTTAACCCCCTTATATATCTGAAAGCCTCCTGCATCAAGCGTGAAAACCTCATCAATGTCAGCCTCTTCAGACAGAACCACAAGCGTAGCATCGGCAAAGTCCGTATGTGCTAAAGTATATATAAAGAACGTTACGGAGGGTTTTGAATGGCGTTTGTGATTGCACTTGCTGGAAAAGGCGGGACAGGGAAGACAAGCATATCTGCCCTGACTGTCAAGTATCTTGTTGAAAAAAGGAAAAAGGCTGTGCTTGCAGTTGATGCTGACAGCAATTCCTGCCTGAATGAGGCATTGGGTGTTGATGTCCATGCAACTATCGGGCATCTGAGGGAGGAATCGCTCCAGACAATAAGAGGCGGAACAGAAAGGCCCGGAGGCATGTCAATAGAACAGTTGTTTGACTATCAGGTTCAGCAGTCAGTCATAGAGGCAAAGGGTTTTGACCTTATGGTGATGGGAAGGCCTGAGGGCCCCGGCTGTTACTGCGCTGCAAATAATATAATCAGAAAATACACAGATAAGCTTTCAGAGACATACACTTATGTTGTGATAGACAATGAGGCAGGGATGGAGCATCTTAGCAGGAGGACGACGCATAAGGTTGATCTGCTTCTGATAATCAGCGACCCGACTGTGAGGGGCATCAAAACAGCAAAGAGAATTGCAGACCTTGTAAAAGAGCTTGACCTTGATGTTGACAGGCATATGCTGATAATCAACCGCGTAACAGGCGATGAGGGCGATGATCTCAAAAAGCTTGCCGAGTCTTTGGGGCTTGAAGTTGCCGGTGTTGTTCCTCAGGATAAGAATGTCTTTCAATACGACCTTCAGGACAAAGCAATCGTGGAACTGCCGGAGGATTCACCTGCCATAAAAACTGTTTACGATATTCTTGGCAGGCTTGAGATTAAATAGTTCTTATTAAAGATTGCCACGTCGTCCCGAAGATTTTCGAGACTCCTCGCAATGACAGAATCTCCAACCTTAATTGTCATTGCGAGCAAAGCGAAGCAATCTTGTCTTTAAATTAGGAATCAGTTTTAACTTTTCTCAGGAACTCCGCAATCTCTTCAGGCAGGGATGTGTTGATATACATTCCTGAACCGAGTTCAAATCCTGCTGCCTGAATTACTCTCGGCACAATGCTCAGATACCAGTGGAAATATTCAGAGCCGCTTTCCTTCGGACTTTCAGAGCGTATGACATAGTTGTAGTCCGGGTTATCCAATCCGTGATAAATCTTAGAGAGCACTGTTTTTAGATTGTATGCGAGGTCAGCTATTTCCTCATCGCTTATGTCTCCGAAAGATGCATTATGCTTTTTGGGGAATATCCATGTGTGAAACGGAGACAGCGCTGCATATGGAATGAATGTCACAAAATGGTTTGTATCCAATATTATCCGCCTGCCTTCTGCAATCTCGGACTTCACAGTTGCGCACATCAGGCACTCTCCTGTATTGTCAAAATATCTTGTTGTCTCATCTATTCTGTCCCTTACCTGCATCGGCGTTACAGGTGTGCCTACAATCTGTGAGTGAGGATGCTCAATGGATGTGCCTGCCTTCTCTCCGTTGTTTTTGAAGATTATTACATGTTCAATTCTGGGATCGTTATAGATGTCAAGAAAACGGTTTTTGTATATCTTTAGAATGTCAGCTATATCCGCTGCAGGCATAAGAGCTGTTGGCGTGTTGTGGAGGGCTGACTCTATTATTACTTCGTGCTTTCCGACACCGGTAACAAGATGTTTCAAGCCTTCGTTTATCCGCTTTCTTTCCCCTTCAAAGCTCAGCGCTGAAAACTTATTAGGCGTTACCCTTATCTTCCAGTTTCCGTCAGAGGACACCTTCATTATTTCTCCCGGGGTTTTGTCTTCATTGCCGGGGCAGAAAGGGCAGTTTTTATCATGGTCAGGCAGATATTTTTTGTCTCTTCTCTGGCGGAATTCATCAGGACGTTTTGCCCGCTCGGTTGCGATTATTACCCACTCTCTTGTTATAAGGTTTAATCTGAGTTCAGGCATACTGTAAGCATATCACAACGATAATGCCTTTATCAGCCTTTCAATATCTTCAGCAGTATGAGCAGATGTCACTGTTATTCTTATGCGCGGCTCTTTTACAGTCGGCGGTCTTATTGCAGGGGCAAAGATGCCGTTTTCCATAAGATGCTGTGATATATGCAGCGCCTCTTCAATTGTTCCTGTCCTGACAGGGATAATCGGAGTTTCGCTGCCCATAATATCGTAACCGAGTTTTGTAATCCCGTGAACAGCCCGTTCTCTGTTTGACCACAGTTTGTTAAGGAGTTCTGGCTCTTTTTCTATAACCTCTAATGCGGCGATTGAGGCTGCGGCAGCGCATGAAGGAAGGGCTGTGGAAAATATAAAACTCCTTGCAGTGTTCAGGATCCATTCTATAGCGTCTTTGCTTCCGGCAGCGAATGCTCCTAATGAACCCAGAGCCTTTGAGAAAGTTCCCATCTGTATAATCCACGACTCCGGCTTTATGCCAAAATGCGCAAGAGCGCCTTTTCCGTTTCCAAGTACACCTGTGCCATGAGCATCGTCTATGTATAAGAGTATAGAGTTAGGAGTTAGGAGTCTGGAGTAAAAAGAATTACAAAGCTCATAAATCTCCTTTAACGGGACAATATCGCCGTCCATGCTGAATACAGAATCGGTTATGATTATTTTCTTCTTTGCGTTTTCTCTTTCTATTAATTTGGAAAGGTGCTTTGTATCTCTGTGCCTGTAAATTATTTTCTTTGCCCTGCTCAGTCTGCATCCGTCAACTATGCTTGCATGATTGAGTTCATCGCTGAATATCACGTCTTCTTCATCAGCAATTGCAGGGATTATCCCTGTATTTGCAGAATAGCCTGAATTGAAGATAAGGGCTGATTCTGTTCCTTTGAATTCTGCTGTCTTTTTTTCAAGTTTATCGTGAAGTATGCTTCCGCCGCAGAGAAGCCTTGATGCGCCTGAGCCGAACCCGAATGTCTCAATAGCTTTTCTTGAGGATTCAATTACGTGAGGATGGTTTGCAAGCCCAAGATAGTTGTTTGACGAAAAATTTATACATTCCTTTCCGTCTATCACTATCCTTGTGCCTTGCGGAGAATTGCGGTTTTTAATCTCACGCAGGAGGTTTTTTTCTTTAAGGCGGATGAGCGATTCAGAGAACATTTCTGCTATTATACCTCAGAAATTAGGAAAACTTATAAAACGATTTAAAAAATTCTTTGTGAGTTTTAAGCCTTTTCCTTGACAAAGTGGAAAAATATGTGATAGATTTCGTTGTTTTCACTTTTGATTATTAAAAAAAATCTTATCAAAAAACAGGGTGGAGCAATGTTAGAACTGAATAAATGGTTTTTTGTCCTGCTCATAAACTTTCTCGGCTTGCTCTATATACTGAATAAAATTCTTTTCAGGCCGCTCCTCAAGCTTTTTAAAGAAAGGCAAGACAGCATAAACGGCGCGCTCGGTTCTGCAAAGGATATGTCTCAAAAGAAAGACGATGCTCTTGCGAGGCTGAATAAAGATTTAGCTGATGCCAGAGATAAGGCGAAAGAGGCGTTTGAATCCCTCAGGGCAGAAGGCGGAAATAAGCAGAGGGAACTGTTTTCAGGCGCCGAGACAGAGGCGTCAGGAATGCTTCAGAAGGCGAGGACAGAACTGAGGGCAGAGGCTGAAAAGGCAAGACAGGCCTTACGGGCTGATGTGGATAAATTCTCAGATGAGATTGTAAGGAAATTGTTAAAGGCATGAGAAAAATTCAAAATTCATCCCGAACAAGTCGGGACAAAGTTCAAAGTTCAAAAACTGACAACTCGTCACTTGTTACTCGTCACTCGTTACTCATTTTAGCATCCTGCATCATGTATCTTGCATCTGTAAGTATTGCTTTTGCAAGCAGTGGAGGAGAGGAGGGAGGCGCGGGAGCAATATTTAAAGACTATTTATGGAAGATTATAAATTTTGGAATCCTGTTCTTTATCTTATATAAGTTCGGGAAAAAGCCGTTACAGTCTTTCCTGAAACAGAGAACAGAACTTATAGAGAAGAGCCTCAAGGAAGCAAAGGAGGCAAAGGAACTGGCTCAGAAAGCCCTCGCAGCGGTTGAAGAAAGGCTTAAGGCAAGGGACAGAGAGATAGGGGAAATTGTTTCATCAGCAAAAGAGTCGGGAGAAAAGGAGAAGGCGCGGCTTATTGAAGAAGGCAGCAGGATGAAAGAAAAGATACTTGAGCAGGCAAAAACTAACATAGATTATGAACTAAGGGAAGCAAAGGCAGCCATTAAAGCAGAGGCTGTTGAGATAGCTATGGAACTTGCAGAGAAAAAAATTAAAGAGAAACTTGGAAGGCCGGAGCAGGAGATGCTTCTTGAAGAATCACTTATGAAAATAGAGGGTAAGAATTGAAACCGGCAAAAGAAGCTAAAAAATACGCAAAGACTCTTATAAATGTTGTAGGCATTGATGCTGTGCCTCAGGCGCTAACTGAGCTTGCGGTGATAGAAAACCTTATGCTGAAGAGCAGAGATTTTAAGAGCTTTCTGTTAAACCCAGCATTTTCTCAGTCCGACAGGGAAAAGGCATTGAAACAGATGGCAGAGAGTGCAAGGCTTTCTGAAAAGGTTGTCAGATTCATAATGCATCTTTCAGAGTTCAGGATGGTCGGAGCCCTTTCAGAGATAATTAAGATAGTCACCGCCATTTATCTTGAAAAGAAAAGGCGCGCAAAGGCCACTGTTTTAACTTCTATAGAGATAAGCAAAGATTATGAGGAGAGGCTTAAGCGTTCATTGAAGAAATTGACGGAAAGGGATGTGGATATAGAATTTGTTATGGAGCCTGCCTTGCTTGGGGGAATCCTTGTAAGGGTAGGCAGCACAATGTATGACACAAGTATAAAAGGCCAATTGAGGCTTTTAAAAGATGAACTTATAAAGGGGTGACAAGATGGAAATTAAGGTTGACGAGATAAGTGAACTTCTAAGAAAACAGATAACAGACTTTGAAAAGAAGGTTGATGTCAGCGAGATTGGCACTGTCGTGTCAGTAGGCGACGGTATAGCGAGGATTTACGGGCTTGACAAATGCATGGCCTCGGAGCTTCTCGAATTCCCGAGTAATATTATGGGAATGGCGCTCAACCTTGAGGAAGATACAGTAGGCGCGGTTCTCTTCGGAGAGGACTCGCTTATTCATGAAGGCGATATTGTTAAACGCACAGGCAGGATTATGTCAGTGCCTGTGGGTGAAGAGATGAGAGGAAGGGTTGTCAATGCAATAGGGCAGCCTATTGACGGAAAGGGACCGATAAACACAAAGGAGACAAGAATTGTTGATGTGGTTGCTCCGGGTATTGTTGACAGACAGCCTGTTTCCGAACCTATGCAGACAGGCCTTAAGGCAATAGATTCCATGATCCCTCTCGGAAGGGGGCAGAGAGAACTTATCATCGGCGACCGCCAGACAGGCAAGACAGCAATAGCAATAGATGCAATAATAAACCAGAAGGGCGGAGACGTTACATGTATATATGTTGCAATCGGCCAGAAGCGTTCAAATGTAGCGCGTATCATGAAGACTCTGGAAGAAAACGGCGCAATGGAGCACACAATCATAGTTTCCGCAACAGCAAGCGAGCCCGCGCCGATGCAGTACATTGCTCCATACATAGGGTGCTCAATAGGCGAATATTTCAGGGATAACGGCAAACATGCATTGATAATATACGATGATCTTAGCAAACAGGCTACATCGTACAGGCAGTTGTCGCTGCTTCTCAGGCGTCCACCCGGGCGTGAGGCATTTCCGGGAGATGTTTTCTATTTGCATTCAAGGCTTCTTGAAAGGGCTGCTAAACTTTCGAAAGAACTCGGAGGCGGTTCGCTGACAGCGCTTCCTATAATAGAGACACAGGCCGGCGACGTTTCAGGTTATATTCCAACAAATGTTATCTCCATTACAGACGGACAGATATATCTTGAGTCGGAGCTTTTCTATGCAGGCATAAGACCTGCTGTTAACGTAGGTCTCTCGGTAAGCCGTGTCGGCGGCGCTGCACAGACAAAGGCTATGAAGCAGGTTGCAGGAACACTCAGGCTTGACCTTGCGCAGTTCAGGGAGCTTGCCGCATTTGCGCAGTTTGGAAGCGACCTTGACAAGGCAACGCTGGCACAGATAGAAAGAGGCAAAAGGATGGTCGAACTTCTGAAGCAGGACCAGTATGTGCCTATGACAATGGTGGACCAGGTAATGGTTCTTTTTGCGGCGACACAGGGATTCATTGATGATATTCCTGTGGAATCAGTCAAGAAGTTCGAGCAGGAGTTCCTGCGCTATATAAATGACCGCAAGGCAGATATCAAAAAGGAGATTGGAGAAAAGAAGGCGATTGATGATGCCCTTAAGGCAAAACTAATATCAGCTGTTGAAGATTTCAAGAAAGGATTCCAGGCATAACGAACAGGTGTCAGGTATTAGGTATCAGTCTAAAACCTAAGACCTGGAACCTAAAAACTTATAAAGGGAAAAGATGCCAACTTTAAGGGATATAAAACGCAGGATAAAGGCTGTTCATAGCACCAGCAAGATCACGAAGGCTATGAAGATGGTTGCTGCTTCCAAGTTCAGAAAGGCGCAACAGAGGATGTTTGAGATGAGGCCGTACGCTGACAGGATGGGCGCTGTACTTTCAAGCCTTGCAGGCGGTGCGGAGAGCGAGATACATCCGCTCCTTGCGGTAAGACCCAGGAAGAATGTTGATATCATTGTTCTTACAAGTGACAGGGGACTCTGCGGCGCCTTTAATTCTAACATACTGAGGGTTGCTTCAAAACACATATCGAATCTGAAGCAAGAGGGATTTGAAGTTAATGTAAGCGCTATTGGAAGAAAGGCGGTTGACTATTTCAAGAGGAGAAATGTCCCTCTGAAAAAAAGCTGGGCAGGCATTTCAGGAAGAATTTCATATGCAAATGCCCAGGAAATAGCAGCGGATATTATCGAGCGCTATACAAATGAGACCACCGATGAAATCATTCTTGCATACAATGAGTTTAAATCAGTTGCTGCGCAAAAGGTTGTTGTCACAAGGCTTCTCCCATTGGCGTCAATAGAGGCAACTGCGGATACGCTGCCGGTTTTTAATTTCATATATGAGCCTTCAAAGGAAGATATATTCAATAATCTGCTTCCTAAGAATGTTGAGATACAGGTATTCAGGGCATTGCTTGAATCACAGGCATCGGAAGAGGCTGCAAGGATGTCTGCTATGGAGAATGCGACAAAGGCTGCTAATGACATGATAAACAGTCTTACTCTCCAGTACAACAAGGCAAGGCAGGCGTCTATCACAAAGGAACTTATGGATATAGTCGGCGGCTCTGAGGCATTAAAAGGATAATTTTTAACTTTGAATTTAAATAATGGGGGTATAGGATGAGCAATATAGGAAAAGTCTCACAGGTTATAAGCGCAGTTGTTGATGTTGAATTTGAAGGCAAGATGCCTGGAATTTTGAATGCTATTACTGTTGATCAGAAAGGGGATGCCTCAAGGGGGATACCTGATATTAAGATAACATTGGAAGTAGCATCACATCTTGGCGACAACAAGGTCAGGACAATTGCCATGTCAGCAACAGACGGACTTGTAAGAGGAACGCCTGTAGTTGACACAGGCCAGCCCATCACTGTTCCTGTTGGCAAGGCAGTCCTCGGCAGGATAATTAATGTCATAGGCGAAGGTATTGATAAACTCGGCCCTGTAAAAGCAGAAAAGAGATTGCCGATTCACAGGCCGGCTCCGGAATTTGCTGAGCAGGAACCGACCACACAGGTCTTTGAGACAGGCGTTAAGGTTTTTGACCTTCTTGTCCCATTCCTCAGAGGCGGTAAAATGGGGATGTTCGGCGGCGCAGGTGTCGGCAAGACAGTTATTATCATGGAGATGATTCACAACATCGCAATGAAGCATGGAGGTGTCTCTGTTTTTGCAGGTGTCGGTGAAAGGACAAGAGAAGGAAATGACCTTTACGGCGAGATGAAGCATTCGGGAGTTCTCGAAAAGGTCGCGCTTATTTACGGACAGATGAACGAGCCTCCCGGAGCAAGGGCAAGGGTTGGGCTTACAGCCCTTACATGCGCAGAGTACTTCAGGGATGAGGGGCAGGACGTTCTATTATTCATAGACAACATATTCAGATACACGCTTGCAGGTTCAGAGCTTTCAGCTCTCCTTGGAAGAATGCCTTCTGCTGTCGGGTACCAGCCGACACTCGGAACCGATATGGGAACTTTGCAGGAGAGGATTACAACAACAAAGAAAGGCGCAATCACTTCAATGCAGGCAATTTATGTTCCTGCCGACGACCTTACAGACCCTGCTGTTGCTACAGCATTCACGCACCTTGATGGAACAGTCGTTCTCTCAAGGCAGATATCAGAGCTCGGGATCTATCCTGCAGTTGACCCTCTGGATTCCACATCAAGAATTCTTGATCCAAAGGTTATAGGAGAAGAGCACTATTCAGTTGCAAGGAGCGTCCAGAAGATACTCCAGAGGTATAAAGAGCTTCAGGACATCATCGCAATCTTGGGTATGGAAGAGCTTTCAGAGGACGACAAGATCACAGTTTCAAGGGCAAGAAAGATACAGAGGTTCCTCAGCCAGCCGTTCTCGGTCGCAGAGGTATTTACAGGAAGGCCGGGCAAGTATGTCAAGGTCGCTGACACAATAAGAAGCTTCAAGGAGATAGTTGATGGTAAATATGATGATATCCCTGAACAGGCATTTTATATGACAGGGCCTATTGAAGAGGTTGAGGAAAACGCAAAGAAGCTTGGTTGGTCGAGACAGGTATAAAAAAATAAAGTTAGAAGTTCAAAGTTCAAAGTTGAAGGTTAAGGAATAAAAAAGTGGAAAATAAGATATTGCTGGAGATAGTCACACCTCACGGCCTGATATACAGCGGCGAGGTAGATGAGGTTACTGCTAACGGAAGCGAGGGAGAATTCTGCGTGCTTCCTGGGCATGCGCCTTATGTGACAACACTCAAGGTAGGTATGCTCACATGCAAGACAGGAAAGGAACCTGTAATCTTCTTTGTTAACTGGGGTTATGCAGAGGTAGGCCCTGACAAAGTTCTGATTCTTGCTGACAGCGCTGAAAGGTCCGAGGAAATTGATGTTGATAGGGCAAAGGAAGCGATGAAGAGGGCAGAAGAAAGGCTCAAGAAGATAGAAGACATAGATTTTCACCGCGCTGAGGCATCGCTTGAGAGGGCAGTGACAAGAATCCAGATTTCACAGATGAGGATACCTAAGTAGTTAAAGACGCTGTCTTACAGCCTCATAAAGACACACTGCTGCTGAGGCTGAGACATTAATGCTTTCGGCTTTTCCATGGATTGGAATCTTCAAAATCAAATCAGCTTTTCTCTTAATCTCATTGCTCACTCCATAAGCCTCATTGCCGAATACAAAGGCAATTGGTTTTTTCAGGTCTGAATCAAAGATTGATTTATTTGAATCAAGCGCTGTTGCAATGAGCATTATGCCATTTGACTTCAGCCATTCAATGAATTTATCAGTGCCGGTATAAATTATCGGGATGTTGAATATGCTTCCGGCAGTTGCCCTTGTCGTTTTCTGCATAAAGGCATCGCATGCGCCTTTGAGGATTACCACAGCATCTGCGCCTGCGGCATCAGAAGTCCTTATTATTGTGCCTAAGTTGCCGGGCTCCTGAACTCTGTCAACTGCCACAATCAATGGAACTGATTTGAATCTAATTTCTTCAAGGCCTTTTATGTCATAAGATACTGTTGCGATAATCCCCTGAGGGGTCTCTGTATCAGCGAGCTTGTTCATTATCTGTTCTGTGACCTCAAATATCTCATCTGTCTTTTTTGCAATCTCTCTTAATATCTTCTGCCCGTCTTTTTTTGCCCTGAATGAATCTGTGAAGAAGACCATGTTTATTTTATTGCCTGATGCCAGCGCCGTCTCTACAGGATGCGGGCCTTCAATAATAAATGCGGCGTGTTTGTACTTGCTCCGCTTGTTTTTAATATCAACCGCTTCTTTGATTTTGGGATTTGAGGCGCTTGTGATTTGAGTGTATTTCATGTTTAATAAATTAACAGAAATCAGCATATTGATGCCATATAAAATACGGGAAGGCAGGAATGTCTCATAAACTCTATGAATCGACAGATAATTAAATGTTGAACCTTTTTTTTGATTAGAATTCTATTTCGGCAGACACTCCCGCAGGGTCTTAAAATTGGGATTATTTGCTCTTTTTTTAAGGTGTCGTCATAGAGTTTCTTCATCATTCCTGCCTTCCATAGTACTGAATTGTGATATAATTTTCACAGGAAGCCAGTTTAATCCTGTTTCATAAATATGCCGATGGCTCGTAGAGAGGAGGAGACATGCGGAAAACAGCTTTTATCTTTTTAAGTTTTTTGTTCTTGATTCCTTTTGCTGTAAATGCAGGGGTAAAGGAGGTGAAGAGTATGCTGAAAGATATTCACTGGCTCGGGCACGACACATTTAAGATTACAGGAGAAAAGGTAATCTATACCGACCCTTTCAAGATTAAGAAGGCAGACAGCGCCGATATAATCCTGATTACACATGAACATTATGACCATTGCTCGCCTGAGGATGTAAAGAAGATTCAGGGGCCCAACACTGTGATTGTAACAGTGTCGGACTGTGCAAAGAAGCTCTCAGGGAAAATAAAGATTGTTAAGCCCGGCGATAAGATTAATGTTGAGGGCATTGAGATTGAGGCAGTTCCTTCTTATAACACGAATAAGCCGTTCCATGTAAAAGAAAGAGGATGGGTCGGGTATATATTTAAGGTAAAGGGGCAGCGGATATATATGGCAGGGGATACGGATCATATTCCTGAGATGAAGAACTACAAATGCGATATTGCCCTCCTTCCGGTCTCAGGCACTTATGTAATGACCGCTGATGAGGCTGTAAAGGCAGCGTTAGACATAAAGCCCAAGATTGCAATCCCGATGCATTACGGTTCAATAGTCGGAGACAAGAACGATGCCAAGAAGTTTGCAGACGGGCTTAAAGGAAAGATTGAAGCGGTGATAATGCAAGAAGAATAGCAACAATGCCTGACGCTAAAAAAATAACAGCCCTTTTACTGAAGAAATATCCAAACCCGAGGACTGCCCTCAATTTCTCAAATCCTCTTGAACTTCTCGTTGCGACCATTCTCTCGGCGCAATGCACTGACGTGCGGGTGAACGAAGTTACGAAGACGCTTTTCAAGAAATACAAAAACGTAAAAAATTATGCCGGCGCTGACTTGAATGCTTTCGAGAATGAGATAAGGTCAACAGGATTTTATAGAAACAAGGCTAAGATGATCATAGGCTGCTGTCAGAAACTTATAAAGGAATTTAAAGGCAGAGTGCCGTCAACCATAGAGGAACTTACAACCCTTCCGGGAGTTGGAAGGAAAACAGCCAATGTTATTCTGGGGAGCGCTTTTGGGAAGCAGGCGATTGCTGTTGATACCCATGTGTTGAGGGTTTCCAACAGGCTTGGCATTGCACATTCTGAAAATCCTGATAAAGTGGAAGAAGAACTTACGAAGCAGATACCGAATAACAAATGGACGGCATTTAATCTTGCCATGATACTTCACGGAAGAGAAACTTGC